>CAYOQW010000288.1:0-2102 GCA_964406175.1 uncultured Candidatus Saccharibacteria bacterium | reverse complement strand
TCTGCAGCCTGGACGAGCGAGCCGTCTGTGCCGGCAGGTGCAGTCGGGATGGTCTTGCCCTGGAAGTAGCTGGTGAACGAGCCGTTCATGGCCGCAGCGAGGATAAAGGGTCCCTTGGTCGCGCCCTGAGTGAACTGCTGCATGGGGTTGATGTTGGTGGTGCTGGTCGTGCTCCAGCTCTTGTCCGAACTCTGGGCCAGTACGGTGGCCGTGCCGTTCGACTTCGCACTGTCGGCGATGGTGAGGCTGCTGATGAAGGGGAGCGAGAGCTGCCGGAGATTGGCAGTGATGATGCTCTCCGCACCGAAGTCGGTGACGAGCGGGATCAGCGGATAATCGACGATATTGGAGACGGTGTAATAGCCCTGACGGGTGGAGACCGAGATACGCTGTGCTTTGAGGTCAGCCACGAGATCGGGGTTGATGGTGACGCCGTAGGAGGCGATCATGGAGGTGATGGTGTTTTTCAGGGCTGCTGCCGAGAAGCCGTTCAGGTCGACGGTGATCCCGTCGACGAGGAACATGACCTTGGTCCCGCGCATGAACGCCTGGTCGATCTGATAGAGAGCATGGTCCGAAAGCGAACTTTTCATGCCGCCGACGATCAGAACGCTCAGGTCAGCAGGGATGGTATCAGCCGTGACCGGAGTGACGTCGTAGAGCTGGTTCAGGGCTGAATAGGCGGCCTGAAAACCTTCTGACAGCGTCAGCATGGCAGTGCTGTCCTGCAGGAACGCTACGGTGATCTTCTGGGGGCGGGTCAGCTTTTTGATCTTGGAAGAGATGTCGTATTCCAGTGTGGCGGTGGATGATACGGCGGAGATGACCTCCGGGGTCTGATCACCATAGACAAAGGCCACGCCCATGTAGCCGTTCTTGACCAGGTACTGGTCGGACTGCATCTCATTGAACTGCATGGGCTGGATCCCATAGGTCTGGACCTGCTGCTGGCCTTCGGCAGAGGCGGGGTCGATGAATTCAAAGTTGAATTTTCCCTTGCCGTACACCTTGTATTCCGCCAGCTTGTCCTGGAGGAACTTGCGGTAGTCGTTGTAGGGGGCGGGGAGGTTCGGGGTGAAATAGACCTTGGCGGTCAGATTGTCATCCAGATTGGCCACCAGATCACGGCTCGCCTTGGACAGGGTAAAGGTGTGATCCCGGGTCAGGTCGAGACGGCCGAAGAACTGGCTTCCCAGTATATTGATGAGCGCCAGTATCCCGATGACGATGATCACTGCGACCGAGGAGGTGAGTGCTTTTTCCTGATGCTTCTGCAGGCTGAAATGCAGCGATGGTTTTTTGATGCGCATACGTGGCCCCTTTTACTTTTTGCGGTTTAACAAGCTTTGAAGTCCGAGGAACAGCATGAGCGAGATCAGCGAGAAGTAGTAGAGCAGGTCCCGCGTATCGATGATGCCTTTGGAAATATTGTCAAAATGGGAATCAAAGCCGATGAAGCTCAGGAGCGGGACAAGCGTGCTGGGGGCGTAGGCAAGCATTTTGCCCAGGAGGAAGAGGGTGAAGCCCAGGAGGAAACTGATGATGAAGGCGACGATCTGATTGTCAGTAATGCTGGAAGCAAAGAGCCCGATGGCGATCAGACCGCTGCCCATGAAGAACAACCCGAGATAGCCCCCGATGACCGGGCCCCAGTCCAGGCTGCCCACGGTGGAAACGACGATGGGGTAGACGAGTGTCGCCCCGAGGACCGCAGCATAGAACGAGATGGCGCCGAAGAATTTACCGACGATGATCTCGATATCCGTGATCGGCATGGTCACCAGGAGTTCGAGCGTTCCCTGTTTTTTCTCTTCTGCGATCAGGCGCATGGCAAAGGCCGGGATCACGAACAGGAGGATGAGAGGTGCCATTCCGAAGTAGCCTCTCAGCGACGCTTGATTATTGACGAACAGATTGGACCCGAAAAACCACCCATTGATGAGCAGGTAGGCGATCATGATGACATACGCCATGGGGGCGTTGACATAGTGCCGCAGTTCTTTTTTGGTGATCACGAAAATGTTGTTCATGCGAGATCCTTATGGTTAACGAGTTGCGGGTTCACGAGTTAACGGGTTGTTATGTGTCATCCCTGCGAAAGC
>CAYOQW010000287.1:0-2110 GCA_964406175.1 uncultured Candidatus Saccharibacteria bacterium | reverse complement strand
GACCATGTCGTACTGGCCCTGGTCGATGTAGCTGCGGCTCAGTGCTTCGTCGAACAGAGAGAGCTGGACGGCGAACAACGAGTGCACCCTCTCAATGCCACCTGCGGTCAGGTTTTCTACGCCGTGCTGCAGACGGTCGACGCCGTTCAGGCTCCAGGCAAGTTTGCCACCGAGTGCCGCCAGTGCCGGGATCCATTTATCGGTATAGCTGGATCCTACGGTGAGCAGGTCAGCCACGTTCAGGGCTTTTTTGCCAGTCAGGTCAGTGACGGGTGACCCATCAGCGAAATACATGGATTTGTCGTTGTAAATGTACAACATGGGCTTGCCCAGCTTTTTGGCTACGATCGGGGCAAAAAACCAGTCGCGGCGCTGGCCTCCTGAGATGTAGTCCACCTCTGCGATCGGGAAATCTGCCTTCACTGACGTGACCATCTGGTCAATGAGCTCATGAAAGATCTGATGTGACGAATAGACAGCCTCGAGCGCACTGGTAATGACCGCATCAAAGGTTGTGTGCTGGTCAGCCTCAGCATCGATGAGTGCGAGGATCTCAGCTGCCTTGTCGGCTCCGCCGCAGAGGAACTGGGTGTTCACATAGTACGGACCGATCAGTCCGGAGGTATACCAGAATGGAGAGCTGGACGGTGCGATCTTCAGTGCACTGGTCTCGAATAGCCAGGAGATGTTCGGTGTCGTCATATGTGACTCCATAAGAGAGGGTTGGATCTGCCGTTCGCTGTATGGGTATATTACTTGCGAGTGAAAAGAGTTTATTCGTCATCCTCGCGACGCGTCCTTCGAAGCCTTCAGAGGCGTAGGAGGAAAGCGGGGATCCAGAAAAGAAAAGATAAAAAAGATGGATCCCCGGGTCAAGCCCGAGGATGACATTCAGACGTAGGAAGATGTTACAGTCGATAGCTGTTCAGCTGGTCGCGGAATTCGATAGCTTTGGCCCTGGCTACCTCGGCGAAATCAATACTGGTCGAGGCGAAAATGATACCGCGGGAATTGTTCACGAGGATGCCGGCTTTGCGGCTGTCCATGCCATTCTTGATCGTGTTCTCGGCATCGCCGCCCTGTTTGCCCAGACCGGGGATGAGCAGGGGAGCATCAGGCAGGATCTGGCGAATAGGCAGGAGGTCAGCCGGGTACGTTGCCCCGACCACAGCACCGGCCCGGTTGGCGTATTGAGTGTTCCAGCGGGCGATCTGCTCGGCCATGCGGATATAGACCTTCTTGCCGTCCCTATCTTCGATATCTTCGATCTCGACTGCGCTCTTGTTGGACGTTTTGACCAGCACAAAGATCGCCTTGTCCTCGTACTCGAGGAACGGCTTCACCGTATCGGTGCCCATGTAGCCATGGAGGGTGACCGCATCTGCCCCGTAGTAGTCAAAACAAGCCTGTGCGTATAGTCTCGAGGTGTTGTCGATATCGCCGCGCTTGGCGTCGAGCACGATCGGGATGTGCTTCGGGATATAGGCCATGGTCTTTTTGAGCGAAGCGATGCCTCTGGCTCCCTCAGCCTCGTAGAATGCCATGTTGGGCTTGTAGCTGCAGACCAGGTCAGCGGTCGCATCGATGATGGCCTTGTTGAACTCGAACTGGGGATCATCGCTATTCTGCAGGTGTTCTGGGAGTTTGCTCATCTCGCTGTCCAGGCCGATGCAGACGAGCGAGTTGTTGGTCCCGGTGATCGCGTTGAGCTTTTCTGCGAAATTCATATCGTCTCCTATCTTGGATATACAGGCAGGCGGGATGGGATCCCGCCTGCTCATCGTACAATATGGTCAGTCAGGTTCTCCAGGCTTAGTCGAGTGCCTGCATGAGGAAGCGGACCACCTGGGTGTCGGTGAACAGAGGGATCTGCTGTTCGACAGCCATTTTACGCATCATGGCACCATCAGTGTCCTCTTCGCCGCCCTTGCCGGTCGGGATATTGATGATCATGTCGAGACGTTTTTCGCTCAGGAAGTCCTTGATATTGGGCTTGGATGTCTTGTCGCTGATCTTGTGCAGGCGGGCATTGGGGATATTGATGGAGGTCAGGAATTTGGAGGTCTTTTCGGTGGCATAGATATTGTAGCCGAGCTGATGCATGTGCTGG
>CAYOQW010000286.1:0-2111 GCA_964406175.1 uncultured Candidatus Saccharibacteria bacterium | reverse complement strand
TCACTATCCAGATAGGATAGTTCTTTTGGCTCAAGCCAGCTAGTGCGCGCCCCGACATTAGCGTCGGGGAGGCCCGCATTTTCCGCCTGAAGCGAGACATCGCAGACTCGCAAATCTGCGTACCCCGACCAGTTTTTCCAGAAAATGCCTGAACATTCAGGCTTTTTTTGAAAGTTTTTTACTTTATGAGGACAGGCAATGAACAAGGCAGTACAGACCGACCAGGCGCCAAAGGCAGCCGGGCCGTATTCGCAGGCGATCGTCAGCGGTGACCTCGTCTTCACCTCTGGTCAGATCCCGCTGCAGTCTGATGGTACGATGGTCGCGGGTGATATCGGCGATCAGACCCGCCAGATCATGCAGAACCTTCTGTCCGTGCTGGCAGCGGCCGGCTGTACTTTTGGCGATGTCGTGAAGACGACGATCTATGTGACTGATATGTCAGTGTATCCGGTGATCAACCAGGTCTATGGCTCCTTCCTCACTGAACCGTTCCCCGCCAGAGAGACGATCGGCGTGAAAGAGCTTCCGCTCGGAGCCCGGGTCGAGATCAGTATGGTAGCGGTCAGACCGTAGGGCCAGGTTCACATGGACGATGAAGCCATTTGGCAGTATACTTGAACGATGAGGTTTGTTCCTACCGGTGCCATGTTCATGGATGATATAGCAGATTTGTACTCACAGAGAGCCGAACTCCATTGCCATTCTGTGTTTTCCGGCAAACTTTCTTACGCACCGTTCGTGTACGATTCGGTCATGCTGGTCGAGGATATCCTGACGCTTGCACGCAGACATGATGTCAGTATCCTCGCGATCACCGATCATGACACTCTTGATGGCTACCGTTATGCGCGTGAACTGCTGGACCGCTCTGATGGGCATGACATCACGCTGCTCCCTGCCTGTGAAGTGAGCAGTTCGCATGGTCATATCCTGGCCTATGGTATCACCAGAGAAATACAGAAGCACATAAGTCCTGAAGCGACCATTGAGGCTATTCACGAGCAGGGAGGACTGGCGTTCGCTGCTCATCCGTTCATGTTCGCCTTCAGTCTGGGGAAGCGCGTATATGACCTGCCTCTGGACGGCATCGAGGGGCAGAACGCTTTGATCCCTCATTTCCTCAATCGTAGAGCGACCAGAGCTGCAAAGCGGCTGGCATTACCCAGGATCTCCTGCAGCGACAGCCATCATCCCTACAGTTTTGCAAAAAGTGTGACCATGTTCGCCAAAGGGGTGGATACCTGGCAGAAAACAGTTCAGGCATTGCAACACGGTCAGTTCATCACTGATGATCGTCAAGCCTTGATCCGCTATACGCCCTGGGCACATTTGAAGGGCACGGTCCATGTCAGGCGGGCAGCGAAAAAGCTGGCGAGACAGGTAGAGATGTCCAGGAACATCTAGAGTGGAGTGACGTATCAAATGGTCGGGCGCAGGTCCAAGTGATCACCCAGGGTCTGAAGGACCAGATCGGTCATGATGCGTCCTCCATGGGTTGTGACGTGGATCCCGTCATCTGTCTTTACCCGCTGCACCAGTCCGCCGTTATCAGCGACATACGGTGCATAGGCCCCGTCGATCGTGAACCGGTCCCAGGTCTTGACGATGACGATATTGGAAAAACGTGCTGCCGTTTCAGTGTGGATCTGGTTGATCAGCTTCAGCTTGTTCTGAAAACTGACGTCCCGGGCAATGGGGTTTTCCATCCAGATGACGAGATCGACCCGCGCAGAGACATAGGCCATGAAGTCGCTCACCCGGTCGGCGTAGGCTTCATACCAGCCGTCACGGCCATACTGCACCGCTGTGCCGTCCTCTCTGGTGATACCCTGACCATCGTTGCCGCCGAAGTTGACGATGAGGACGTTCGGTGAATACTGATCGATCAGTTCGGCTGCATACTCGTCCCAGTTGAAATAGTCCCTCCGGTTCAGTCCGGTCGAGTATCTGCCTTCACGATGGACCGTGACGTCTGCATATTCGAGGAGCGCGTTTTCCAGTACCGGACCGAATCCCTGAGCCATCATGGAATCGCCGATGAGCAGGAACCGATAGGGTTTACTGACCGTGATCGCCGCTGGTTCATCCGGTGTCGGAACGGGTAGTTC
>CAYOQW010000285.1:0-2115 GCA_964406175.1 uncultured Candidatus Saccharibacteria bacterium | reverse complement strand
GCGCCTTCCTCAGCTCCACGACGGCCAAGGAGATCGCCAGACTTCACGGGAATATCGAGGGCATGGTGCCACCCCCGGTGGCTGAAGCATTACGCAGAAAATTTCCAAAGAATTAAGCGAGGCAAGTGCTCATGCACGTCATCGGGATCACCGGATCTATAGCCAGCGGCAAATCATCGGTCTGCACCATCTTGACCAAAATGGGCTATGACGTCATCGACGCCGATGAGATCGCGCATCAGGTCCTCGAACAGGACGATGACGTCTGGGCGGCGATAGCCGCGCGCTATGGCCATGAAGTCATCGACGAGGAAGGCCGGATCGACCGGGCCGCACTTGGGAGCATTATTTTCAACGATGCTGAAGAAAAGGATTTTCTGGAGGCCACACTCCACCCGGTCATTGACCGGGAACTGGAGGCACAGATCGCGAGCCGCCAGGGCAGAACCAGGGACGGTCTCCTGTTCATCGAGGCAGCGCTCATCTTCCAGTCAGGATTTATCGACAAGTACGACAGCATCTTTCTGGTCACCACCAGCCCAGAAGAGCAGGCCAGACGGCTTGTTTCGGTCCGTCATCTGTCAGAAGAAGAGGCACTCAGTCGCATCGAAGCGATCGCTCCCCTCACAGAGGAGCAAATTGCCAGGTGTCAGCATATTGATAACTCGCGAACATTTCAGTATACTGAACAGCAGGTTGAAGAACTCGTGGCGCAGACACTCTCGCGCCTCAGGGACGAAACCAGCATCATCCAGGCAGACAAGTGACGTCCTTCCCGCGTGGAGAGGTGGCAGAGTGGCCTAACGCAGCGGTTTGCTAAACCGCCGTCCGTCGTAAGGCGGACCGAGGGTTCGAATCCCTCCCTCTCCGCCATGAAGTATTACACTTCGTGGCTTAGCCAAGATTTTCAAAATTATCAACTCATCTCCTCAGGGAGCTGGCATGAACGACAACGACGAGCTGTACCCGAATTATGACCAACCCGGCGACCTGGATCCTCTCATCGACCAGGAAGAGGACTATATCCATGGCCGTCCCCTCCTGACCTGGACCGGCCCCTCCGACCTGCCGGAAGAAGCCAACCGCCGCTGGTTCATGCTCATGATTACTGCCAGCTTCGTCCTCATCGGTATCTCGCTGATCATCAAACGCTACATCCTCTCCATCATTCTGATCGGCATCGCCTGGCTCACCTACATGCTTTCCAAACTCCCCTCCCGGGATATCGAGCATGCTGTGACCACCACCGGATTCTTTTCCCAGGACAAATTCTACCCCTGGTCAGATCTGAACAGCTTCTGGATCATCAAAGACCACGGCCACTATGTACTGGGCCTCGACACCAACCGCCGCCTTTTCGCCAGTGTCGTCATCCTCCTCGGGGCACAGAATCCGATCGAAGTCAAAGAAGTCATCTCTCAGTATCTCCCGCTCCGTGAAAATCACGGCAAGGACATGATCAATCAGCTTTTTGAAAAAAGCTCCCATTACCTCGAACATTTCGTCGACGCCGGCAAGGCAAAATTCCAGGTTTTGAAGCAGCGCCAGAGCCAGCAATCCAAAGACCGTCAGATCAATGCCATGAAGACAGCCAGAACAGCAGCAGATGCATCTTCCGCAGAATCCGCGAAATCAGCCAAAGCGAACATACGTCCTGTCATAGCCAAGGATGAAGCCGAGATCGACAGTCCCGACAGCAAATAACAATTCATTCGTCAGCATATGCGCCCGTAGCTTAATTGGATAGAGTTCCTGACTACGAATCAGGCGGTTGGGGGTTCGAGTCCCTCCGGGCGCGCCAGAATACGATCACACAAAAAACAGGTCCCCTGCGCACAGGAGACCTGTTTTTTCATGGACAACAATGGGACGAGAACGTTTATCCTCCCGCCCTTGGCGAGGCTCGCAAGGCGGCCGTAATCCCGAGGAAACGAGAGATGAAGGGGGAAGTCCCTCCGGGCGCGCCACAGACATAAAATGGCTCTCTTGAGCCATTTTTTTGTATCCCAATACATTATTCTTTACACCTGCTGACTGTAGTATGATTTGCATGTAAACCTTAAAAAATGCTCATCAGGACATATCATGAAAAACGAAGTCATCATCTATCAGAAC
>CAYOQW010000284.1:0-2125 GCA_964406175.1 uncultured Candidatus Saccharibacteria bacterium | reverse complement strand
CCCTGATACTGAATTACAGCCAAGCCCGGTCAGTAGAGGCGTTGCATCCTCCTGCGTCAAATGCACTGCGGCGGACAGGTGCAACGTCTCAGGTTGGCACTTTGAAAAAATGCAGCCCGCAGGTCTTCTCCCGTCCAGTCCTGATCGGCATGGCCATGGTCATGGGGCTGGCGTTCATCCTGACCGTATCCCGAGGCGGCTACCTCGCGCTGCTCATGAGCGTCGTGGTGATCGCGTTCATCAGCTTCAAGAAAATATTCACGCCCCGTCTGCTCATCCTGGCCATCATCGCGCTCGTCGGAGTCACCTCGGTCTCCACGGTCCTGGGCGTGACGTCGTCCAAGCTCAGTCTGGACTACATCCAGCACCGGGCGACCACGTTCATCGATACCATGTCTGACTGGGAGCGCCTCGAGACGTACGAAGCGGCGATCAATGCCTTCTATGTCTCGCCGTACCTGGGATTCGGTCCCGGGAACTTCGGGCCCTATATGGTGGACATGAAGGTGGGGACACCCGATAACGGCTGGGGCATCGTGAACAATGAGCCACTGGAAATGCTGGCTGAAGTGGGGATCATCGGGTTTCTGTTTTTCATGCTGGCCATGATCATCTGGGCGCTGCGCAATCTGGCCGCTCAGCTCCGGACCAGGGACAGCCTCATGCGGTCGCTCCTGATAGGGTCGCTCGCGAGCTTTGCCGGGATCGCTCTGCAGTACATGACGTTCTCAACGCTCTATATCATGCATGTCTGGTTCATGGTGGGATTTGGCGTGGCCCTGCAGAGCTATGCACTGAGTGGCCACCAGACCGAGAGCGATCAGGAGACAGTATGAAGAAGTCGAACCGTCAGTTCATCCTGGCCTCGCTGTTCTCCCTGTTCCTGGGCCTCGTGCTCTGGTATTGGGGACAATATGTTCCCTGTGCCCTGGGGCTGCTGGCCGGAAGTCTTCGCATCGTGCTGTTCAACATCTCCCGGGAGGGAGAGCGGTTCCAGAAGCACAGCGGGTATGCGGTCAGCCCGGCCAGGCGTACTGAGGTGGAGAGCGAGGAGCTGAAGGTCGAGTACGGAGCCTATGTGGCAGAAGTGAAAAAACTGGAATACTGGCGTAAACCCTTGGGCTTCCTGGCACTGGCTGTAGTGGTATCTCTGATCGTGCTGCTCGACCGTCAGATGATCTTTTACACATTCCTGTTCTCCATGCTGACCACCTGGATCTGGTTCCAGGGGTATTTGGCGTGGAAGGTGGGGAAGTAGCAAGGGAAAAGAGTTAACGGGTTTGCGAGTTGGCGGGTTAACGGGTTCTTCACAGAGCGGGTTTTCCAACCCGCGACCTTGATAGCAGGTTCAATGAGCGTATAAGGGATTTGTCATGCCCCTGACTGAACTGTATTTCGTCACTTCCAATAAACATAAAGTGGTCGAGACCCAGGCCATCCTTGGGTTTCCACTGACCTGCGTCGAGGCTGAGGTGCCGGAGATCCAGTCCATGGACCTGATGGAAGTGGTCAGGGCCAAGGCGGAAGCTGCGTTCAGTTTCGTCGGCAAGCCGGTCATGGTAGAGGACGTGTCTCTGGAAATATCGGCTTGGAACGGGCTTCCTGGCCCTTTTGTCAAATGGTTCAATCTAACTTTGAACCCTGCCGGCATCGCCCGGCTCATGCGTGGCGAACGTGATCGGACCGTCATCGCCCGTGAGCTGGTGGATATTTTCGACGGGATAGAGCACCATACGTTTGAAGGCCGGGTCGAGGGTACGGTTGCGGATGCTCCGTGCGGTGAGAGCGGTTTCGGGTTCGATGTCATCTTTGTCCCTGCCGGCCACCGGCGTACGTTTGGTGAGATGACCGCCGAGGAAAAGAACCGTATCTCACACCGGGCGCTCGCGCTCCAGCAGGTCAAAGAGTGGCTGGGCAAAGAATCAATTAATCTAAGAATCAAATAATCCAAAGATCAAAGAAGTAAATCGAGTGTCATTCTGAGCCCGCAACGGGCGAAGAATTTCCTGATAGACTGGAACGCAATGCAGACCCTTCGACTCCGGTGACCTTCGCTCAGGGTGACATCTTTTTTTTCTTTCTGGATTCCCGCCTGCGCGGGAATGACATTTTAAAAGAGGTACCC
>CAYOQW010000283.1:0-2126 GCA_964406175.1 uncultured Candidatus Saccharibacteria bacterium | reverse complement strand
ATCGAGACCAAGGCCAAAAAACGCTCACCCTATGCTCCGTTCATCACCAGCACGCTCCAGCAGGACGCTGCGCGCAAGCTCGGGTTCACGGCCAAGAAGACCATGATGATCGCCCAGCAGCTGTATGAGGGCGTCGAGCTCCTGACCGGCGAGCGCACCGGTCTCATCACTTACATGAGAACTGATTCGACCAATCTGGCTGAGACCGCGGTGGCCCGCATCCGCGAGGTCATCCAGCAGAAATTCGGTCCTGAATACCTGCCTGCCAAGCCCCGCTCCTATGTAAAAAAGGTCAAGGGCGCCCAGGAAGCCCATGAAGCCATCCGTCCCACCGACGTGGCCCGCGACATGGAAGAATTGAAGACTCACCTGACACCTGACCAGGCCCGGCTCTATGAACTGATCTACAAGCGCACCATGTCCTGCCAGATGGAAGACGCCAGGATCGACCAGACCTCCGTGGATATCGTTCCTTTTCTTGCCGGCCAGCCGACCAGACACCTGTTCCATGCGACCGGTTCGACGGTCACCTTCCCCGGCTTCCTCGCGGTCTACGAAGAAGGCAAGGACGATGAAGGCGACAATGACAAGGACAAGGAAGCCCGTCTGCCCAAGCTGGAAAAAAGCGAAGACCTGCGTCTCGTCACCCTCAGCCCGGAGCAGCATTTCACCCAGCCGCCCCCCCGGTTCACCGAAGCCACGTTGGTAAAAGCGCTTGAAGAGCACGGCATCGGCCGCCCGTCCACCTACGCACCGATCATCAGTACCATCCAGGACAGAGGCTATGTGAAGCTGGATCAGAAGCGGTTCGCTCCCGAGGACAAGGGTATGGTGGTCAATGATCTCCTGGTCGAACATTTCCCGACCATCGTGGACATCGGGTTCACCGCGGCCATGGAGGCCGACCTCGACCTGGTGGCCAGCGGGGACAAGGAATGGGTCCCCATCATCCGCGACTTTTTCGTACCTTTCGACGCGCTGCTCACCCAGAAATCCATCGATGTGGACAAACGGTCCGTGGTGGATGAAAAGACCGATGAGGTCTGTGACAAATGCGGCAAACCCATGGTCATCAGACTGGGCCGCAACGGCAAGTTCATCGCCTGCTCCGGCTATCCCGAGTGCCGCAATACCAAGCCCATCCCCGGTGCTGCCGGGGCAACCCCGGTAGAAGAGCAGAAGCGGGAAGAGCCCTGCGAGAAGTGCGGAGCCCCGATGGTCATGAAGCAGGGACGGTTCGGCAAATTCTGGGGCTGCTCTACCTATCCGACCTGCAAGAATATCGCAAAATTGTTCAAACCTCAGCCCACCGGGGTCAAATGTCCCGAGTGCGGCGGGGATGTGGTCGGTCGCCGCACCAAGTACGGCAAGACGTTCTGGGGTTGCGCGAATTACCCAAAGTGCCGGTATGCGACCTGGGAACAGCCGGTCGCGCCATGAGATCAGGTCACATATGACCAGTTCACCATCTGTCGTTCATCTTGATCAGACTGCCGGCCGCCGGTCCATGCGGAGCTGGTATGCTTTGGCTGGCGTGCTGGGAGTCGTCACCGGGATCGTAGGCATTCTGTTCCCTCTGGGGCTGGCGCTCGGGGTCGCTGCTGTCATCGGCGTCCTGCTCACCTATCGCATTTTTAAAGATCCCTTCATCGGGGTCCTGTGCGTCGCTTTTTTCCTGCCGTTCGAGCGGGTCGGAGGCATGGACGTGGGCGGCATGAGCCTCAGAGTGCATCAGGTTTTTGCGCTCCTCACCCTGGTCTCCTGGCTGTTCACCAAAATGGTGCACGGTAAACTGAAATTCAAGGCCAATCCGCTGTTCTGGCCGCTCTACCTGTACATGCTCATGAACCTGCTGAGCCTTACCCGGGCGTACAATCTGCGCCGCGGCTTCCTCGTGCTCGGGTTCACGGTGTTCGTCTGGATCGTCTCCATGATGGTGGCCGAGCTCATCAACAGCAGGGACAAGATAGTCAGAGTGGTCAGGACCCTTCTGATGTCGGCCACGTTAGTCAGTGTGTTCGGCATATTCCAGTTCGTTGGGGACGAGATCGGCCTTTCGCCCAAGCTCACCATGATCCGGATGGGCTGGTACAACAAGGAGGTCATCGGGCTGACCCGGGTGCATT
>CAYOQW010000282.1:0-2133 GCA_964406175.1 uncultured Candidatus Saccharibacteria bacterium | reverse complement strand
GGGCAAACTCATCCGTGTCATCCACGGACAGGCGGTCGACGTCGCCCTCGATATCCGCGTCGGTTCGCCCACCTACGGCCAGATCGTCGGCCATCTGGTGAATTCACAATTAGACTCAGCGTCCGCCGAATGGATTTGGCTCCCCCCCGGCTTTGCCCATGGGATAGCCTTTCTCGAAGACAGCCTGATCGAGTACTTCTGTACGTCAGAATGGAATCCCCAGGGAGAAGCCTGCATCTCGATCATGACCGAGGACCTCGACTGGGCGCTCTGTGACAGTGGTGTCGAGAGCAAATTTCGGGCGATCACTGAGGGAACACCTATCATTTCAGACAAAGATAGGCAGGGAATGACGTTGAAGCAGTGGCAGGAGGATCCGCGGGCAGGGGCGTTTACATATGAAGCCAGCAAAACCAAGAGCTGACGCTACTTTTTCTTCTCCATCTTTTCAAACGCTTCCCGTTTCATCTCTTCCAGCCGTACATCATCCTCGGTTGTTCGCACATCCCTTTTGGGTGTAGCGATATAGAAGAATCGATCTAGATCTCTTTTGCTGTCTTTCAACCACTTCTTTTTCAATTTCTCGACCGAGCAATAATACTTTGCTGGCCGCCCTTTATACACTGAATACGGCTTGATGATGCCCTTGACCAGAGAGCCGGCACCGATGACCGTGTCCTCTCCGACATCGCTACCCGGGAGGATCAGAGTATCTCGGCCGATAAAGCAATTCTTTCGCAGAACGATGGTCCCGTAGAGGATCGGGAATCCGGGATCAGCATTGTTCAGGCTCGAGTCATGCAGGACCAGCTTGGAAAAGCTGCCCACCGTGACCCCATCTTGAATCTCCAGAAGGAAGGCATTTTCCATCTCGATATGTACATCGAGGCCAAATGCGACATTCTGGCCGATCCGAGCTCCGCGGGAGAGGAGTTCATCTATAAGTGCTTTAGTTTCGATAGACATTAGGCACCATTTGGCTATAGTGAGAGTGTATATGAGCTAGGATCTATCCAAAATCAGTAATGCTAAAAACAGTACGGAACAGACCTAACAGTCTGGCGAATTGATTACCCTTGGAAGTCAGCGTCATCGTCTGACCTTGAAGTACGATAAACCCACCAACCTCCAAACCAACTACCCGTGCACGAAAAGTCTCATCGTCAGAGTAGATGCCCATAATCTCCTGAAACGACAAGGCCTTTGTTCTTGATTTAGAGATTTCAAACATTATCCGTAGAGAGACGGAGTTCGTCAAGTTGATGAAGAAGATGAGATACAAGTTCCAAAGAATGACCAGCCATAGATAGACGCAGAATGCCGACAGGAAGCCACGGGAAAGGACAAAGGGCACAGAGACAAGCAAGACAACCACCAGTACTGCATAGCCGGACAGGATAAAACGCTGCCCACGGATAAGCCGCAGGAGGATGAGATGGATGAGGACAGCTGGAGTAAAAATCACACAGGCCCAGAAAAAAAGGGTGGTCATCGGTCATCGCCTATCTGGTGTAGACCCCAGAAATTGAGAAAAAACGACGTTACTCCGATCATTTTGCTTCCCCGCGGTGTCAGCCGATACTTATCATCTCTGATCTCCACCCAGCTGAGCATATGCTTAATGCGACCGATCCTGCTTTCCTTGATATAGCCGAACCCTCTCCCGTTAGCATACCGCTTCATACATTCCCCGGTTTCTAGCATTCCTCCGTTATTCTCGATCAAAGAAATGATGGAAGTGGACACACTCGCCTGTGCAATGGTGAAAAAATTACCGAATAGTCCATAATGCAACCCAAAATACAACAGAATCCCCAAAAACAGATCCAAGATATCCAAAGACCCGATATGACCAAGTCGTGTGAGCAGATAGCAGATACCGAACACTATATAAAGTGCATGGAACCTGAAATGCAGCAGATTGAACCTCCCAAGAGGAGTCGGGCCTTGCCCTGCCCGGGTGATGATGGCGTAGAGAATAAAAACGACGTAGCAACCAAGACTGAGAAAAAAGTAAACCATTCAGTTCCCTTGACTTGATGGATAATTGCCCCCTGATGAGAGGGGGAAAAAGGGTCTATCTCCCTCCCATTTCTCTCTTGCCATACACAAATCGCTTCTGCAGTATATATG
>CAYOQW010000281.1:0-2138 GCA_964406175.1 uncultured Candidatus Saccharibacteria bacterium | reverse complement strand
CTCTAAGATCGTATGTTTGTTTGATATCTTCCGCTGAATCGTCTACCATCACACACGGATAGTACTTGGTCCATTTGAAGGAGTGTCTTCCATGCTCGCCAATGCACGCAGTACCGCAGGAGTTCAGGGCGGTTCCGGCATCAGGGCCATGTTCGAGCTCGCGATCGAGTATCGCAAGCAGGGAAAACATCCTATCGACCTCTCGATCGGCAATCCCGACATCCGGCCGCCGGAAGTGTACTATTCTGCCCTCAGCGATATCCTCGAGTCCCGTCACACTTCGCCTGACAATATGCACAAATATATGCCGAACGCGGGCTACCTGGACACCCGGGAGACTGTGGGCAGGGACCTCGGTCCGCGGCTTGGTTGTTCGTTCACCGCTGCTGACATCGTCATGACCGCTGGAGCGGCCAACGGACTGGATGTGGTGCTCATGACCCTCATCGAGCCAGGTGTACAGGATGAGGTGATCGTGGTGGCACCCTGCTTCGTCGAGTACCAGAACTACATCGAGAACAACCGTGGCCGTCAGGTGCTCATCCATGCCACACCTGAATTTGACCTTGATCTGATAGCTTTGGAAGCTGTTATTACACCGCGGACCCGGGCCATGATCATCAATTCGCCCAACAACCCGACCGGCCGGATCTATTCGGCTGAGACACTTCGTGCTTTGGGTGCTCTGCTTGACCGGAAGAACGCCGAGTTCGGCATAGAGATCATCGTGCTCGAGGACGCCCCCTATGACCAGCTGGTGTTCGGCAGCGCGAAGTTCGTGTCGCTCATGCCGTTCTGCCATGGCACCATCTACCTCACGTCCTTTTCCAAATCGCTCGGTCTGGCCGGCGAACGTATCGGCTATCTGGCCATGCACCCGGAGATAGGGAAAGATGCCGAGGCCCGTCATGTTTTTCAGGCCGCACTGGGCGGCAATCTCCGCACCCGGGTGGTCAATGCTCCTGGGTTGCAGCAGAAAGTGATCGCAAAGATAGGGCTGAACCAGACCATCCCGGTCGGCGAATACGAAAAACGGGTTGACCGCCTGGCTGATACACTCACTGAGCTTGGTTTCCCTCTGGTACGGCCGCAGGGCGCTTTTTATCTGTTCCCGCAGCTGCCCACCAGATTTGCCAGCGAAGCTGACTTCCGGGCGGCAGCGCACAGCGGAGATGATCCGCTTCTCTATGTTCCGGGACGTTACTTCGGTGGGATGGAATACGACCGGTACATCCGGTTCAGTGCTTGCGCCAGCATGGCGGATGTGGAGCGGGCTTGCGGGAAGCTGAGGAAGCTGTGAGCTTTGAGCGGTGAGTTTTCGGAGATCTCCCCTCCCTTTGGCACGTTCATTCGCGAATGACGTGTCTTTGACGGGAGGGGTTGGCCGCCGTTGGCGAGCCTCGTCAAGGACGGGGGGAGGGTGACTCTAGTTACCAAGTATCCCCTCTCCCCGCCTTCAGCGAGGCTCGCCCCAGAGGGCGGCTCGCCTCTCCCGCCAGGGGGGGAGGAATAATCAATGCATTGATTTCCCTAGATGCTTCCGCTACCATGCCAGCTGTCTATACAGGAGAGGTCATGGCTGAACTGACGCCGATGCTGCGGCAATACTATGAAGTGAAGAAACAGCACCCTGATGCCATACTGATGTTCCGGCTCGGGGATTTTTATGAAATGTTCGGCGAGGATGCGGTCACGGCGTCAAAAGTCCTCGATATCGTACTCACTTCGCGTAACAAGAATTCGGAAGTAAAAATGCCCATGTGCGGGGTACCTTATCATGCCGTTGATAACTATATCGGCCGGCTGGTGAAAGCGGGGTACAAGATCGCGATCTGCGATCAAATGGAGGACCCTGCCACGGCCAAGGGCATCGTGAAACGCGAAGTTACCCGGGTGATCACGCCTGGGACCTACGACGAGTCGAGTTATCTTGCCTCTGGTGCGAACAACTACTTGTTGTCTGTGTACCCGGGCAAGGAATCTATCGGCCTGGCCTGGGCTGACGTGAGCACTGGCGAACTCACCGTTCGTCAGGTTTCTGGAGAACTGGCACGCCGACTCGACCTGGTGAGGGCAGAGCTTTCGCGCATCGCACCGTCTGAGGTCATCATGCCGGAAGGACTGTGCCAGAGTGAGAC
>CAYOQW010000280.1:0-2149 GCA_964406175.1 uncultured Candidatus Saccharibacteria bacterium | reverse complement strand
GAATTTACTGACCGGAGTGCCCCGGGAAAGCAGCCCTCCAGTAATTCCTGCACCAATCGTGCCGAAGTTGGCAAAGGTCCAGGCCGGGGCTCCAATTTTTTCTCCATAGGCTTTTTCGTTCAGGGCGATCATTTCCCGGGTAAATTCTTGACCTCTATAGGTGGCCGGGTCGACGAACCGTACCGGCAGCGGCAGGTCTCCCAGGTTCTTCTTCAGCACTGGCCAGCCAGCGGTGTTGGCGACCATGAACACTTCGAGGTCCAGTGAGTTGTATTTCTTCAGGTAGTCAGGCAGCATGGTCAGTCCTCCGATGGTTTCTTGGTGGTTGAGATCACGGTCTGCAATCCGTAAAGTTTAATGAACGCTTTAGCTTCCTCGCCGGTCCAGGACGCCCGTTGGGCGTAGTCTGCGACCTTGCGGTCGATGAGCGAGCAGGGGGATGCGATTTCAACGGCGTCGCACGAGTTCTGCCGGAAGCGGAGCTTTACGGTACCGGTCACCCGCTTCTGGTTGGAATCCAGGAAAGCCTGGATATCCTGGACGAGTGGGTCGTAAAGCTGGCCGCTGTAGACCAGCTCTGCCCAGGTGGTGTCAAGTGAAGATTTCTGGTCGCGTTGTCTTTTGGTCAGTACCAGCTGCTCCAGGGCCTGATGGGCCTTGATGAGCGATAGAATGCCGGGAGCCTCGAACCAGATGGCACCTTTGATGCCGACCATGCAGTCGCCGATATAGCGGCTCCGGCCGAAGCCGTGCGACCCTGCGAGGATATTCAGCTCTTTTAGGATCTCATGGCCAGAAAGCTTCCTGCCGTTCAGAGAGACCGGCAGCCCATGCTTGAATTCGAGTTCAGCGTACGCTTGTGCGTCCCGGGTAGACTTCGTCAGTTCAAACGTCGCTTCCTCCGGCTCTCTGACTTCATCGATCTCAGAACCTGAGGTCGTGACGCCGAGGATGTTCTGATTCTTCGTATAGCTTGAATGCTTGGGAGGTACTTCGAAGCCATGGTCCGTGAGGTACTTTTTTTCCTGGTCGCGGGTGAGAGCATAGTCGCGGATCGGGGCAAGGTTGGTCAGATGGGGTGCGAGGATGCGAAGTGCGATATCGATGCGGACCTGGTCATTTCCCTGACCGGTATTGCCGGTTACAACTGCTTCGCACCCTTCGGCTGCTGCATATTCTGCTAGCTTTTCGGCTATCAGATAGCGGTCCGAGCACATGAGCGGATAGTTCTGCTGGTAGAGGCCGTTCGCCTTGATCTGATGCTGGATGATCTGGTCGTACATGGCTTCCTGGACGTCGAGCGTAATGTGCTTGCTGGAGCCAAGTTTGACCGCTTTTGCTTCTATCTCCCGGAGTTCTGCATCGTTGAATCCTCCGCTGTTAAGCGTGAGCGTCAGGACGTCATAGCCTTTTTCGCGGAGAAATGGTACGCAGCAGCTGGTGTCCAGGCCGCCGGAAAAGGCGACGAGTGCTTTTTGGGTCATGGGTGGGTCCTCATGGTGAGTAAATAATTTCGTTCCATCAGGCCTCGAACAGAAAAACCAGCAACCCCATGATACTCCAGAGTCTATTCTCTGCCTGCTGAAACACCAGGGAATCAGGATGGTGGAGCATTCCTTCACCGACCTCGTAACCCACATGAGCCGGGAGATCGTGCATGAGCTTGGCATGCGGTGGGGCCATATCCAGGACGTGCTGGTTGAGCTGATAGGGCAGGAGTTTGTGGACTTTGTTTTTTTGTTCTACTGTCGGCTCTGCCTTGTGGTCTTCGAGGTTGATCCAGCTGTCAGTATAGATCACACTGGCGTGTTCAACTGCTGCTTGAACGCTGTCGGTTGTATGAAAACATGCAGCTGAGGCGGTTGTTTCGGAATACCAGGTATCTTTGCTGTGTTCATCGATAGTGCCTATCCCGAGAGTTATGGGGATGTTCAGTTTGACACAGAGCTCGGCAAGAGAATTGCTGATGTTGTTACCGACGCCGAGGTAGGTGAGGTTGACCTTGTCCCAGCCGTTGAAGGTTTCCCAGACGGTCATGAGGTCAGCGAGAGCCTGGCAGGGATGATATTTTTCACAGAGGCCGTTGATGACCGCAGCGCTGCTCCCTTCGGCCAGCGTGAGAAGGTCGGCATGGAGAAGGGATCTCGCC
>CAYOQW010000279.1:0-2150 GCA_964406175.1 uncultured Candidatus Saccharibacteria bacterium | reverse complement strand
AGGAGAGGGGAAGTACTATCGGTTGGATGATCGTCAGCGTCTGACCCGGGCACGGGCTTTGCGGGCAAAGGCGGTGCCGACGACGCTGAATTCGGCGACGAGACAGAGGATAGCCACTTTCAGCATGTCATTTGGTCCAGGGGGGAAGTGCAGGCCGGCCCAGAGAACTTTGATCTTCTGGAGAGGCAGTTCGGCTGCCGGTTTTTCGTAGGACGTGATGACCGTTGTATAGCCTGCCGGCAGATCGATGGTGTTGCCGGCCGCATCGGTCAGGGTGAAATTGATCGGCAGCTGTCCCTCGGTATCTGGCGACGTGACCACCAGCTCCAGGGTCTGAGCCTCCGTGTTTGGGATCAGGTTGAAAGTTTCATTTCCGATGCGGGCGGTGCCCGTCAGCCCGATCGCCGGCTCCAGAAGCTTGATCCGGGTCAGGAAGGTACGGCTTTTCACCACGTCTCTGGAATAATAGGTCGTTTCGTCCGGATCGACCTGAGGCACTGTCGTGTCGATCGTGAAACTGACCGGAGCAGAAGGTTCGCTCTGGTTGCCTGCTCCATCAGTCGCTATTGCGTAGAGAGTGTACGTGCCGTCAGGACAGATATTGCGGGTGATGAACAATCCTTCTGCATCAGCGGTCGTCTCGGCCCAGTAGTCACCTTCCTGATAGAGGATGACCGTCGACAGCGCTTCTGCTTCGCCGCTGACATCGCAGAGCTCTGTTGCCTGCAGCGTGCCGGGAAGTGGCGACCTGATGACCGGAGGTACTGGCGGCGTGGTATCGCTGGGTGTCGCCCTGGGTACCTTGCCTGAAGTCATGCCGGCAAGTCCGCCGGCCGCTGTGACCGAGGGTTCGTCTGCAGAGGACGGGTGGCCGAACATGACCACGACTATCGTGGTCTCGCGTTCTTCATACGTGCCGTTGACGATCCCGATCCCGATCTCAGAATAGTTGCGGTTCAATACATTGTCCCGGTGGCTCTTGCTGTCCATCCAGGCCTGGAAGGCCTCAGCGGTGGTCTCGAAGTCGATCGAGAGGTTTTCGCCAGCGTAGTCGTAGGTGTAATCGGAGCTTTTTATCCAGCTCCACGGAGTGACACCAGCTGGCGATGTGTGTGCAAAGTACTGGTTCGCCAGCATATCCTCTGCCTTTTTCTGGGCGGCATAGGTGAGCTGGCCGTCCGATCGCAGGAGCTCGAGACCGGCGTTCGCCCGTGCGTCATTATGCAGGTCGATCAGCGCCGAGGCCGAGGGTGCCGCCCAGGCTGAGCCGGCAGGCAGGAGCACGATGCAGATCAGCGCGACTGAAAGTGAAGTGAGCAGTCGCTGAAGGATACGTCCAAAGGGAGTAGTGATCCGTCTCATGGTGGGTTTTGTTTTGGGGTTTGGTTTTTATCCTGCGTCTGTTTCGGACAGAACGCATCAGAAGATTATACAGGTATTTTGACTTCTCGTCGAGGGTATGTTATAAATTACAATTTAATTATGCATCCAGTTGCTTCTATCCTGATCTCTGATGGCGTCATAGTGCAAAAAGAAGGCCGCCCTGGTAACGGGCGGCCTTCTTTTCAGTTATGTTCCATGCAGGTCAATGTTTGATGAAGAGTATAGCAGTGATGCCGGCCATGGCATACTGGGCGACAGCGTGGTATTTGCGGCTGAGGGCGGGCATGGATTTTACTTTTGAAATGGCAAACCCGATCTCCACCACGCCCAGGAGCCCTGCTGCATAGGCACTGAACTGAACGGGTTTGTTGTTCGGGTCGGTGGCGGTCTCCCAGAAGATCTGTTCCAGCGGGAGCTGTCTGGTCGTAGCGGCGTATTTTTCCAGGACCGAGATGGTGGTCGCAGGGATCTCGACCGTGTTGCCGGCGGCATCGGTGAGGGTAAAGGCTATGGTCAGTTCGTTGGACTTCTCGGTCGTGTCCGTGAGGTCAAAGTCCTGGTTTTTGTCGCTGGTGATGGCAGGTGCGGTGCTGGTCAGGTCAAAGGACTGTTCGGCGGCATTGGGCTGCATGACGAAGTCCGCACTGCCGATGTGGGCGACGCCCTGGAGGCCAGTTACCGCTTCCGCTACCTGAACTCTAGCGAGGAAGTTCTGGTCAGCCATGACATGTGCTGAGACCTGGATGGGTGTTTCAGCTGAGATCTGC
>CAYOQW010000278.1:0-2174 GCA_964406175.1 uncultured Candidatus Saccharibacteria bacterium | reverse complement strand
GTTCGTGGCCCACGTCGCCTCGTCCATTTTCCAATAGGCGGCCAGACCGTCCACCGGTGCGTCGGCAGAAGCACCCAGTGTCGCCGAGCTCCCTGACTCGGAGCCAGTGGCTCCGGAATTCAGGTCCTGCTTGATCTGAGCGGCAGAGCGGACGTACGGGTAGGTCCTGACCTCGTCCAGGTAGCCGGCGAAGGCCCCGCTGGCCTGGCCAAACCGGATGCTTGAGCCGGTGATACCGGTGGCGGTCGTGATCTCGACGTGCTGCCAGGTATCGAGCGTCAAGGTCGACGAAACGATACCGTTCACATAGATCGTCGGCGACGTGAACCCGGTCGCCGATAGCGTCCCGCTGCTGACAGACACATTGGTCGTGCCGTTCAGCTCCATTATCGGCGTGGTAAGCGTGGTCGGTCTGATCCAGAAGGACAGCGACTTGATGCCGTTCACGACGCCATTGACTGCCACTACATCCTGGGCCGTCAGGCTCATGCTGTCGACATAGACGGTCTTGCCGGCTTTCACCCTGACTCCGTAGTCCTTGGCACTGGCGACCCCGGTCACCAGACCGGTCAACCGGTACCAGCCGCCGCCGACTGCGGCGAACGAAGTCGTCACGGCTGCTGTGTCGTAGTAGAGCGACAGGTCAGAGGAAGTAACTGCCGCACCGGTCGTATAGGCATAGGCGGTCAAGGTGTACGACTTCGTATCGGTCACATTGACCGACTGAGCAAAGTTGGCGTCATTGCCGGCAGGTGCGATCAGCTTGGCGGAGCCGGCCCCGGCATACTTGGTGACCGTGTCACGGGTGACCGTCAGGTCCTCAGCCAGCAGTCCGGTGTACTCACCGTCTGACCCGCGGGCGAACAGGCTGAAGTTATCAAAGGTATTGCTGGCATAGGTGGAGAACAGGCCGTGGCGGGTATTGCTGATGATACCGGCGTCCGTGACGGTCTGCTCTGTCCCGATCAGGACGTTGTTGTAATACACACGGACCTTCAACGTCGTCGCGTCAGAATGGTAGGTCACGATGCGGAGAGGAGCTCCAGCGACATAGGTAACTGTTACCGGAGCTATCAGGTTCGTCCATGACGTAGCAGTTGCAAATTCATCAAGCGTCACATTGGAAGTGGCATCAGTGAAACCTCGCCTGACATAGGCAATAATAGCCTTCGTAGGTGTAATAGAGCTATCCAGGTTTGTCACGACACCAGCGTTTGTACCAGCGGTCATAGTAATACTTGCATCGGCTATCACATCAGGGTCGCTAGTCTGAACAGAAGTGAAAAGCGACGAAAAAGTAAGCAGTTTGGTTGAAAAATTATCAACCGTTCCAGCATATGGGGCCAGCCCGCACAATTGAGGTGTCGTATTATTATCCATTGCCCGCAACGTCTCTAGAAATGTCCCACTGGTTGTGATAGGAGCTCCCCCTTGATCTCCCAGACACAGACGGACACTTGAGCTAGTGGTCGTGATACTCGCGGACAATTGAGCCCATTTTCCTTTGGTAGTGAAACTACCACTGGCCAGCGAAATATCTGATTGGGACGCTTGAGCTGTCCTGCTTGCAACTCCGTTTGATACCGTCCAGCCTAAACCTTTATTCCAATTCGCTGGAGTATCAAATCCGACATCATTTACCTGCTCGCTTCCCAAAACCGGTGTGATCGACATTGTTCCACCCAGCTTGGTCCCGTTTGACCAGGTCAGCGACGGCGTCGTCTGGCCGTCAGGACCGATGGTTTCGGTCACCGTCGCGCCGGCGGTCGTGAACGTGTCGTAGGCCAGCGGGGTGGGGAGGAAGGTGGTGGTCGGAATGCGGATATTGTCAGCGGTGAATACCGAATTGGCTGCCATGTTGACCGCCGGATACACATTTGCCGACCCGAGATCGGAGATGTACAGAAGTGTCCAGTTCGCGTAGACACCGCCCTTGAGATACCAGTACATTCCAGTCGGCCTCATAACCACTGAAGCCATATACGGTGTCCCCGCCGTATACGTTCCCACGACCGGTGCCAAAGTACTATTGAGGTACAGCTGAATACTTCCTGATACAGTGAACCGGATATCATCGTTGATGACTCCTGACGAGTTCGAATCCCATCCCAAAAATGAGGTGCCGTTGGTATCTGATGGTGTGATCTCGCCGAATAAAACCATACCGGATGCTC
>CAYOQW010000277.1:0-2176 GCA_964406175.1 uncultured Candidatus Saccharibacteria bacterium | reverse complement strand
TTTCGCTACCCAAACCGTAGCTCAAAAGTGTAAACAACGCTAGCTTATCTCACAGTTGAGTATACAAATGTTAACAGCTATGAGTGCTGGTTGGCTGGTGGTCAGATGGTGAAACCAGACTCGGTGACCCAATATGATTTCCCCCGTAAATGTGTCATTGTTGATACTTGGGACTGTGCCGTGCATGATGGTTCCCTGCAGGATAGGGGTTTCTTTGAGAAGCCTATCTGCTATGATTGATGTCCATGTGAACGATAGGATCTGATATCAACAGAGTAGAGGCTTAAGGGAGTTCGTTCTGCGAAAAGATGACAGATTTTGTAGTTGAGGTACTATCGTGATCGAGCAGCTGCCTACTGATGCAGAATTCATCGCTGACATACGATCTTTTCTTCATAAAGTGAAAAGTGTTTTTGTTTTTCTATTTTCTTGGCGTTTGATACAGGGCAACATCCAGAGATTCCGGTCGCGACGCAGGCCATTCGTTCTTGAGTTTGTGGTGATCGTATTGCTTTTGGTCTTTGGGCTCTTCGCCGGAAGTACCAACTTCTTGTATAAAATGTTTCCAGCTTTTTGTGTATGTCTGGCTTTCACCTTTTTTGGCAGCAGCAACAGAAGGAGACGGATCGTGATGTTGTTGGTGAACGGAATTCTGTTTGTCGGCCTGTGGTTTATTCTCGTGAAAACGTTAGTTGTATTTATGTTCGTTTCATTCAATGGGCATTTTCAGTATTTAAATGCTAACCGCTACGAGTGCTGGTTGGCGGGTGGCAAAATGCTGACACCCAGCTATCAGAGTGGTGATACGTTGACGTATGAATGCGTCATCGCTGATAGTCGAAAGTGTGCAGATGAGGGCGGTCACCTGGGGAGCCGCGGCATCTTCAGCGAGGATGTTTGTTATTATCCCTGATGACCCCAGGCATTCATCTGTAGTCTTGGGCATTCATTTTCAAAGAGACGACCCTTGGGCCGTCTCTTTTTTGGTCAGACTGAGGACAGAGTTTTGTTCAATATTTCATCATGTAGACAATAGTCAACACGGCCGCACAGATGAACCTCGCCGGCACGATAAACCTGAGCGGGTAGGACCTCCAGCCGATGAACGGGTAGCAGATGGTCGGGGTGTCAGCGGTCCAGCTGTCAAAGACGATCTTGCCGAAGATCATATCCCACTGGACCACCAGCATGCCGATCAGGTAGGCGATGGTGTACTTGAGTCCAGCGAACAGGAGCAGCATCCCGACGGGCAGAAAGACGGGCAGGACGAGCAGGAGCAGCACGCCGATCATGGTCCATTCCCGCAGGTAGCTGTTGTAGATCTTTTGTTTTGCGTCAGCGGCATAGGGCAGGGCTTTGTTCTCCCGGAAGACAAGGCGGTTGAAGCAGCCGTCGATGATGGCGAGGATGACGTTGTACAGGGCTGAGAGGATGATGAACCAGATCATCATGGGGGTGTACCTTAGTTTCGTTTGCTGAGCACGCACAGGCTTTCCAGGTGGGGGGTCCGCGGAAAGAAATTATAGAGCTTGATGAACTTGATCTCGTATGATCTGCTGAGCAGTTCGATATCCCGGGCCTGGGTAGAGATATTGCATGACAGGTAGATCAGGGTCGGCGGCAGGACGTTCAATATCTTGGCTATCACGTCGGGGTGCAGGCCGGCCCGCGGCGGGTCAAAGATGACCGAGGAACCCGGTGTGATCAGGTCGGTCATCTGTTCGGCATTGGACACTTTAGCCGTGCAGGAAGCGAGGCTGATGCCGTTGATTTCCATGTTCTGCCGTGCAAATTCTATCGCTTCTGCATTGTTATCGACAAGGGTCAGGTGTGTGCACCGGTCCCTGAGCACCAGCCCGATCGAGCCGACGCCGGAATAGTAGTCTATGAGCGGCAGAACAGGGTCGAGGAACTGCTTCATGTCAGTGAGGGCCTGTTCGAAGACCGGCAGGTTGATCTGGAAGAAGCTGAGCAGCCCGTATTTCAGCCTGGTACCCTGTATCGTCGAGGTCAGGAAGTGGTCGCCATCGGTATAGAGCAGCCGGGTCGGGATAGCAGCCGGGCTCCTGGGGTCTGAGTAATAGATGTGGAAACCTTTGAAGCCGCCCTTCCGCTTCGGGTACGAAGGGAACGAGTATTCTCCTTTGACGAAGATCGTGGCGATCGCGTCACCCTG
>CAYOQW010000276.1:0-2183 GCA_964406175.1 uncultured Candidatus Saccharibacteria bacterium | reverse complement strand
AAGGCATGCGCGTCTACCATTCCGCCACTCGCCCCTGTTCACACTATCCAATTATTTATAGAACTTCCTGTGGCATGCGCGTCTACTCCTCCTTCGCGCTTCGGTTGCACTCAGGGCTACGGCAGGACTAATTCACCCGGCCGCTCTGGATCTCGCGGGGGTTCATGAGCATTCCGCCACTCGCCCTGTACCAAATCGCGAAGCGCGCTTGGTACAGGGCGAGCCCTGGGTTTCTGCGCGACTGGGTACAGATCGTTGACTGATACAAATAATACAGTCTGCAGAGATATATCTCAAGCAGGCTGTATTACTGGATTTGCTTCGCTGTCGTGAGTACTTGGCGGGCCACGTACGACGCGTTACACTTGCGTACTTGGAGGAGCCATGAATCATGCGCCAGGCTTAGATTCTTGGCGCCGCCATGAAGTATGCGCTTCGCATTACTTTATGGTGGAGCTACAGGGGCTCGAACCCAGGACCTCCTGCATGCCATGCAGGCGCTCTAGCCAACTGAGCTATAGCCCCACGCGTGTTGGAAAGACTGACCGCCCAAGTGGTGCTACCAGTTTCTGGTACATCTGCATATCCTCCGAAGCGGATTCGGCGAAGGAGGATAGCCCCACGGGGCAACGAAAGCAAAATTGATTATAGGGAAAGGGAGCGGATTTGTCTAGCAGTATGATTGACAGGTTTTTTGCTGGGTCGCTACTGTCGCTGAGTTCCGCTGGAATTGACAACAGCCTGCAAGCGCAGGCTGTTGAAGTGAGGATCTGATGAACAGATTATAGCGTTATAGCGAAGCGATCAAGTGATTGATCTTGCGGCGGGCTTCTTCCATTTTCTTTTTGGTCGGGCCGATGAAGATACCATGCAGGATATTGACCTGGAGCATATCTGGATTGCCGAAAATGAAGCCAGTTTCAGTTGCCCTGTTATAAAGCACGGGTTTGAATACTTTGAAACATTTTTCGTAATTAGTCCGCTTATCCTCGGGCAAGTGGATGTCCTCGCCGAGCACATGGTGGGTTCCAGGGAAACCTTTGCCGAGAAGGCTCACTCCCAGATCATAAATGTGCGTGCCGCCGGTCCGTCGGAGATTTGATTCTACAGCATAGAGCTGATTGTCCTTTCCGCAGACCAGGTCGATGTCAAAATATCCGCGGTAGCCGATGTCAGCCAGTTCTTCGCCAAACTGCACACCAGCCCGGAATGCAGTCTGGATATAGGGATGATAGGTTGCTTCGGGATGAATATAGAAACCGGAAAAAGTCTTGCGGTCTTCGGCAAAGATCTGTTCACCACCATATGTCGGAGTGACTTGTCCTTCCGGATTGATATACAATTCTACACTTGGTGAGCCATTGAGTACGCTGAGATCCTGAGCGATCATTTCCTCGACGACAATAGCTGGTTCATCCCAGAGTTTATCCGTGAGGGACGCCTTGACGGATTCCTGAAAAGCAGCCTCGCTATGAGGCAGCTGGGACGATCGGAAAAAAGCAATCCCGATCCCCTGGGTACCCCGGTTCAGTTTGATGACAAATGATTTTTTGCGCTGCTGGAACCACCAGGCAGCCTCTATAGCTTCTTCTTTGTTCCCGACGATGAAGCCGTCGGGAATATCAATGGGGATCGTGGTATTGCTGCCCAGTGCCCGGTTCCAGTAATGCCGGAATCCGCGCTTGCTGTTGCAGTAGGTGCTGATGAATTCATTCTCTTCGGAAACAGTTTCAGGCAGAATGAATTTCAAACCTTTACGCGAGAGGAAGGATGTCAGACGATAGAATTCTTTGGTTGCGCGGTAGGGGATGATACCCACGCCAGGATTATCGCGTACTACTTGTTCGACTATATCGCCAAATTTTCCGGGCCGGACGATATCTTCGCAGATCGAGGCAGACGAAAGCCGTGGGCAGAGATTGTGGACATTTTTCCAGCCCAGCAGGCCGCACATGTATTCTTTGTGTTCGGGAAAGATAGGCTGAGGACTGATGATTATCTTGTCGTCACCGTTGTAGAGAAGTGCTCGATTGCCGTCGAGAGTGTCGTAGAGCGTCCAGTAACTGCGTTCGTTGTCCGGAATGCCTTGATATACTCGATAGTAGGCTTCCAGAATATTGGCGATGAAAATGGTCTTGATGCCGGAATAGGAAGATGGCGGCTTGTCGCCGTTCCCATTAGTT
>CAYOQW010000275.1:0-2199 GCA_964406175.1 uncultured Candidatus Saccharibacteria bacterium | reverse complement strand
GTACGTGGATCTCCGTACTTGGCGATAAGATCACGGACCTCTTCCCGTGTCCCGGTGAACAGGCACTTCTCAACAACCGTTCCAGTTGGTAATGAGGCCGAAATGAACACCAGCCCGACCGGCTTTTCACTCGTCCCTCCATCCGGTCCGGCGATGCCAGTGATCGCGACCCCCACGTCAGTATGGAGAAGTGAACAGACCTGCTGGCTCATGTCCCGGGCGACTTCTTCGCTGACCGCACCATACTGGGCAAGCAGTCCGGCCGGCACTCCCAGCAACTCTTGCTTCGCCTCGTTGCTGTAGGCGATCACGCCGCCCTTGAAGTACGCTGAACTGCCCGGCACGCTCGTCAGAGCAGCGCCAAGCCCGCCGCCGGTGCAGGATTCAGCTACGGACAGTGTGAAACCGTGAGCCCGAAGCAAGGAATACAGTTCGGTGATCAATGATTGTTTGTTCATTTTAACCCTTTTTTGTATGTCATTCCGGCCCCCGAGCCGGAATCCATCTTTCTTCTCTTTGTCTTTCTGGATCCCGGATCGGTGTCCGGGATGACAGACGTGAAAAACCACAAAGTCTTGTTGTGCATGATTGTTTTGAGTATCATACTATCAGTTATCGTCTTATGAAAGGCATCACATGCCCGTCGCGACCAAAGCCAAAGCACCTGTCAAGAAAACCGTGAAACCTGCCGCCAAGCCCGCAGCAGCCAAAAAGCCGATCGTGAAGAAAGCAGCACCCAAAAAAGCTGCCCCCGCTGCCAAAGCCGCTCCCAAGACAAAAACCGGCAAGCAGACCATCGAAGAGATCAAGGTCACCGGTGATCAGCTGGTCAAAAAAGTCAAAGAGCTGGTCAAAGAAGGTAATGTACGTCGTATCATCATCAAGCAAAGAGGCAAACGCATCCTCGAGATCCCGCTGACACTGGCCGTCATCGGCGTCGCCTTTGCTCCCCTGCTCGCTGCGGTCGGTGCTCTGGCTGCCCTGATCACCGAGTGCACCCTTGAGGTCGAGAGAGACTAGCTCTCAGCCCATCATTCCCTGACTTCTATGGAAGCCGCCTGTAGTGCCTGAAGCGTACCCGCTCCCAGTGCGAACATGGCGGCTTTCAGTTCGCTCAGATACCGGTCGATGACCGCCAGCACCGCCTCCGGCGACTGAAGTGCGGCTGCCAGCACAGGCTGAGCGATCGATGACATCGAGGCTCCAAGTGCCATGGCTTTGGCCATATCGACACCAGAACGCATGCCGCCGCCGGCGATGACACTCAGACCAACTATCTTTGAACAGTCGCGTACCGCGTCAGAGGTCGGGATGCCCCAGGTTGAGAAGACCGCACCCAGGGAATTGCCGGTCCGGCGTCCCTCGACGTACGCCCAGTTCGTCCCTCCCCAGCCGGCGATATCGATGGTGCGGACCCCGACGTCGCGAAGCTCCTGAGCGACCTTGGCCGAGATGCCAAATCCGACTTCTTTGACCAGCACCGGCACGCCGAGGTGGCGAATGATCTTTTCCAGTTTGGGCATGAGTCCGGTGAAATCAGTATTGCCGTCCTGGCTGATGGCTTCCTGGATCGGATTGAGGTGAAACATCATGGCATCCGCTTCGATCAGCTCGACCGCCCGCTTGCACTCGTCCAGTTCAAACCCGTAGTTCAGCTGGACCAGACCCAGGTTGGCCAGGATCGGTACATTGGGTGCATAGGCCCGCACCTGGAACGACGACGCTGTCTGTGGCTGCTCGATGGCGATACGCATCGACCCGACCCCAAAGGGGATCCGGGCTGTCTCACAGGCCAAAGCGATATGCTGATTGATCATGGCCGCTGTCTCCGACCCACCCGTCATCCCGGAGATCATGAGCGGCAGGTCGCAGTGTCTGCCCAGAAATTCGCACGACGTATCGATCGCATCAAAGGCCACATCAGGCAACGCCTGGTGTACGAACCGGTATTTCTCCCACCCCGCCGTCCCAATCTGCGACGCCGGGTCCAGACATATCTGGATATGATCTTCTTTTTTCTGAATACTCATATACCTTATCCTGATTGAGCAACCAATACTAAAAAATGATGTCACCCTGAGTGAAACGAAGGGTCTGCGTTGACAGAGTCTAGATGATCTAACGACAGGTATATTGTACCCCATTGATTGCTACCTTGTCTGCCCGCCGTTCTCGATGGTATAGTTTATAGGTATCAAA
>CAYOQW010000274.1:0-2202 GCA_964406175.1 uncultured Candidatus Saccharibacteria bacterium | reverse complement strand
AGGAAAGTGGCTGTGCTGTATGGTACAAGCCATCAGGATAGTATATCACGTGAGGAGGTGGAATGCGACGATTCTGCATTGCCGGCAACTGGAAAATGAATACGACCATCACGGAAGGGGAGCAGCTCGCTACAGCCTTGCTACAGCGGGTAGGGACGCTGGCCGACTCCGTCGACGTGGTCGTCTGTCCGCCGTTCATCCATTTGACCTCGGCTCGCGCGATCCTCGAGGGATCGAGCTTAAAGCTCGGTGCCCAGAACATGCACTTTGAAGAAAAAGGGGCATACACTGGCGAAGTGAGCCCGGTCATGCTTTCTGGTCTCTGTTCTCACGTCATCATCGGTCACTCGGAGCGCCGTCAGTATTTCGCTGAGACGGACAGCACGGTCAATCAGAAGGTGAAGTCCGCACAGGCACGCGGGCTGATCCCGATCGTCTGCGTAGGGGAGTCACTGGAGATCCGGCAGCAGGGAGGCTTTTTGAAGCACATTGAATCACAGGTCAAAGCAGCCTTTGACGGCGTCAGCCCATCTGATGATCAGAAGGTGCTGGTCGCCTATGAACCCATCTGGGCCATCGGGACCGGACTGGCGGCAACGGAAGACCAGGCGCAGGAAGTCATCGGGTCCATACGTGAGACCCTGCAGGGGCTGTTCGGCGAGACCATTGCCGAGTCGATCCAGATCCTCTACGGCGGCAGTACTAATGCTGAGAATATCGGCGGGCTACTCGCGCAGAAAGACATCGACGGAGCACTTGTGGGTGGTGCGAGTCTGAAGGCAGATGCTTTTGTCTCTATGGTGCAGGCGGCGGCAGACCTGGGCTGAGAGATCAGATGTCCTGCAGATGCTCGATATAGCTGCTGTTCTGTTCGATCTCGGTGATCACCCGGCTGCTGTAGATCAGCAACGCAGTGCCGGCCGTCAGGACGAACAGGCAGGCGATTATAATGAGGCGATATTGGGGGCTCTGGATGCTGCTGAAGATTTGCATGTGATTCTTTGGTGATTGGCTGACCTGCTGATGATAGCGTGGCTCAGTTACAGGGTCAATATCCGGCTAGATTGGCGGGCATGGTCGTGCTATACTCCATTCGCTTTTCATTTTTCCTCACAGGAGTTTCAGGTATGGATTGGCTCATGCAGCGCACTACCTTGTTCATCATTCAGGCCTTTTTCGGCATATTGGCGGTCGTCCTGGTACTGCTTCAGGCCAAGGGTGTCGGTCTGGGCGGTGCATTCGGGGGCGAAGGCAGTTTCTACCGCAGCCGCCGGGGTGCTGAAAAGATCGTCTTCAATATGACCATCGTTTCGACCGGTGTGTTCCTGGTCGTGTCCTTTCTCAGTATCTACGCCAAATAGACGTGACATTGCTCACTCGCGGCCGTATCGTCCTCGTGGCTGGACTTGCGTTCTCACTGCTCGTGCTGGTGGGCTGGATGGGCATCGACCATTTTTATGCGACGACCAGACTCGTACCGGCCAACGGCGGAGAGTATGTCGAAGGGATCGTCGGGAGACCAGTAGCTATCAATCCCATTCTGGCAGTATCAGATGCTGACCGCGATATCTGCAGTCTGGTTTTTTCCGGTCTGACCCGGATCGATGATCAGGGTGTGCTTTCGCCTGATCTGGCGCGGACCTGGGAGATATCTGCGGACAGTCTGACCTATACTTTTCACCTGCGTGATGATGTCCTGTGGCATGACGGTGAACCACTTCGTGCTGATGACGTCGTCTTCACGATCGGGCTGTTGCAGTCGCCTGAGTTCCAGGGTCCGGTGACGCTTCGCAATAACTGGCTGGGTGTGTCGGTCCAGGAGCTCGACGCGTTGACCGTGGTATTCACGCTGCAGGACCCTTACGCTCCGTTCATCGAAAGCACGACCATCGGGATCCTTCCCCGGCACAAGCTGGAGAATGTCGCGGTATCCGCTCTTGCGGACGACTTGTTCAATCGTGAGCCGGTCGGGACCGGGCCGTTCCGTTTTTCAGCGATCACTCATGCCGAGGATGTGGTCGAATCGGTGGTCCTGGAAGCTAATACCGCCTACTATGAAAAAATACCGTATCTGGAGCGGGTACGGTTCCGTTTTTTTGATGAGAGCCAGAGCATGATCACGGCACTCAGGCAGCATTCGATCGAGGGCATACATCTTGTGACCCCGGATATGCTTTCTGAGGTCGAGGCGATCAGGAATCT
>CAYOQW010000273.1:0-2212 GCA_964406175.1 uncultured Candidatus Saccharibacteria bacterium | reverse complement strand
ACCCCTGACCGCTATATCGTGGAGAAAGGAACCTTCAAGATCCTGGACCGCGAGGTCAACGAACAGGATTTCAAGATCGTCAAACGTGCGCCTGTCGCAGCTCCTCCTGTTGCTCCCGCAGCTCCCGCAGCGCCAGCCACGCCCGCAGCGCCAGCCACGCCCGCAGCACCAGCAGCTCCTGCCGCCCCCGCAGCATCCATGACCTCGACCAGCCCGGTCATGACCCAGACCCCGGTCACGGTTTTCTCAGCTGCGCCGTCTTCTGAAGTGACTGCTCCGGTGACCGTGACCCCGACCGCTCCTGCCGCACCCATCGTGGCATCGGTCCCCACGACCACCAGCTCAGCCGACGCTACCCCCTTCATCATCAATGAGTCAGAGCTGAAGGCCGACCTGGAAGCCATCAAAGCATCCTACCATCAGATCCCCGCCCCGGTCGCACCCTCGGCAGCGCCGCCTTCGGACGGTACGCTGTCCTGGTCGACCGCGGTGCGCAATCTGAACTTCACGTTCAGCGGTGTCCTCGATGCCGCGGTCACTGATTCCAATGGCAAGGTCCTCGGTAAAGGCATCGGCGAGGTCATCTCGGGTGACAATGATCCCAATATCAAGATCCCCCTCACAGCCGAAGAAAAAAAGACCCAGAAACTGACTGACGAAGAGATCGTGGAACTGGCCAAGATCGGCGCCAAGATCGAAGAGCATTATCAATACCCTCAGGATACCGAATGGGCCATGGAAGGCGGCAAGATCTTCATTGTTCAGGCCCGTCCCGTGACCACACTTGAAGACAACAACGGCGTTGCCGCTCCCGCTGCTGCACCAGCCGCAGAAGCAGCTCCCGCCGCCGGGACCAAATCTCCTACCGTCATCCTGAAGGGCGGCGGAGCCAGTGTCGGCTCAGCTTCCGGCCCGGTCAAGATCATCCACTCCCCCAGCGAGTGCGACTTGATCTTAAAGGGCGACGTCCTCGTCACCGAGATGACCACGCCTGACTATGTACCGGCCATGAAACGTGCTGCTGCCATCGTCACTGATACCGGCGGGCGCACCTGCCACGCCGCTATTGTGAGCCGTGAGCTCGGTATCCCCTGCGTCGTCGGGACCAAGGTAGCTACCTCGACCCTGAAGACCGGACAGATCATCACGGTCAACGGCACCCATGGCCTCGTCTATGAAGGCGAGATCCTGGCCCCCAAGGCCGCGGTAGAGAAGCATGTCGAGAATGCGACCCAGGTCGTCGTACAGACGCCTATCACCGCTACCAAGGTCTACGTAAACCTGGCGGAAAAAGAACTGGCCGCCACTGTGGCTGCCCGTGCCGTCGATGGCGTCGGACTGCTCCGCGCGGAGTTCATGATCGCCGACATCGGCGAACATCCCAAGAAAATGATCAAAGACGGCCGCAGCGAAGAATTCATCACCAAGCTGGCCGATGGTCTGCGCATGTTCGCAGAGCCGTTCTATCCCCGCCCGGTCATCTACCGCGCCACGGACTTCAAGACCAATGAATACAAGAACCTGAAGGGTGGCGAGGAGTTCGAGAAACAGGAAGACAATCCCATGATCGGCTATCGCGGCTGCTTCCGCTACATCTCGGACCCGGAGGTCTTCAACCTGGAATGCGAAGCCATCAAGCGCGTCCGGGCTGAATTCGACAACCTCCATGTCATGATCCCCTTTGTCCGCACCGTAGATGAGATGATCGAGGTCAAAGCCCTCATGGAAAAAGCCGGGCTCAAGCGGTCCAAGAACTTCCGTCTCTATATGATGGTGGAAGTCCCCTCGACCGTCTTCCTCATCGATAAATTCTGCGACATCGGCATCGACGGCATCTCGATCGGGTCCAATGACCTGACCCAGCTGATCCTCGGCGTCGACCGCGACAGCGAACTGTGCGCCTCGGAATTCGACGAACGCAACGAAGCCGTTATGATGGCGCTCGAGCACCTGATCAAGGAATCGTCCAAACGCGGCGTCGTAGCCTCCATCTGCGGCCAGGCCCCCTCGGTATACCCCGAGATCACAGAAAAACTCGTGGAATGGGGTATCAATTCGGTCTCTGTCTCCCCTGACATGATCGATACCACCCGCCGGGTCATCGCCTCCGTCGAACGCAAGATGATCCTCAAACGCCTCGCTGCTGTCAGCGAACAGGGCGTCGAAGAGCTCGCACTGCTGAAGAGATAGAGATAGAGATAGAGATAGAGAT
>CAYOQW010000272.1:0-2223 GCA_964406175.1 uncultured Candidatus Saccharibacteria bacterium | reverse complement strand
CGCCTACAATTTCGGCTCGCTCGTCGGCAGTGCCGTTGTCCATATTTTGAGGAAATAACATGTACTACCGCTGCACCCCCTGCGAAAAAACCTGGTACTACCCGATCAAACACTGCGTCTTCTGCCATCAGCCCGTGACGAATGTGACCCCTCAGACCTTTACCGTGCGGGCCCTGACCGAGGTTCAGGTACCGTCCCGTGAACACCAGGAGGTCCCCTACTCAGTACTGCTGCTGGAAGACGAACACGGCCAGACCCATACCCGCAAGACGTTCAAGCAGTACCGGGTCGGAGACACCCTCGAGGATGCCCCGTCGTCTGCCTCCCAGCGGACCGTCATCGCGACCAAGATCCGCTACAGTCTCGAAGAAGCAGCCGACCGCCTGTTCCATCTCATGGGACCGCTGCAGGTTTCCGAGACCTCAAAGATAGGTATCCTGTCAACGTTTGCAGACAGTGATATGGCCTCACTGCTCGTATTACTGGTCGATCACTTGATCAGAAGCGGTGTCACCACTGACCATATCACCATCGGCGAACGGTTTGCTGATGAGCAAGCAATCGCCAAGGCAAAAAAGACCATCGCCAGCCACCCGCTGCTCTCTGAGATCGAGCTGGTCAACTTCGCGGATGATGCTCATGAAACCATCCCGTTCCGCCGGTCACTTTTCGATATCCCCAAACGCCTTATCGGCATGGACCTGCTCATCACGCTGACTCCGCTCACGCTTCAGAGATCCAAAGAAAATGCACTTATCGCTACGCACCTGGCAGCCGTTTTCCCAGGGCAAAAGGGCAGCAACCTGCAGAAGATCGCTGAACTTCCCTACGAAAATCCCATACTTCCAAAATTGCTTTGCCTGATCGATGCAAGGTCAGCCGAGGTCACTCAGGACAAAGCAGCCTCAAGTGTGAAAAAGCCAAAGCTGCTGTTCCTGGGACAGGACTTCAAAGCCATGGACAAGTGCATCTGCAAGCTCTTCGATGTCCAGGAACACACCCTGCTCGCCAATTCCCAGTACCTTCTCGTCGGTGAAGAGTTCGAGGTCATACAATCCACCGTGTAGCATTGCATGATGTCATCCCCGACCCGATCGGGGATCCAGAAAGAAAAGTAAAAAAGAAAAGATGGATTCCCGCCTTCGCGGGAATGACAACCAAGAAAGGAATTCTATGTCATCGAAGCAACCTAGTCCTAGGATCGCCCTCGTCACCGGCGGCTCCCGCGGCATCGGGGCCGAGATCTGCCGTGAACTGTCATGTCTGGGCTACCAGGTCATCATCAACTACTTTCCGAACCCGGCCATGGAAGCTGAAGCCCAGGCACTGGCGGCAGAGCTGTCAACTGAACTAGTCCCAGCCCTGTGCTTCGGGGCAGATGTGACCAGATCTGAGGACGTCGCCAACATGATGAACTTCGTTGCCGACACCTGCGGCGGACTTGACCTCCTGGTGACCAATGCCGGCCTTCTGAAGGACCGGACCCTGGCCAAGATGTCGGACAACGAATGGCACAGCCTCATCGACGTCAACCTGACCGGTGCGTACAACTGCTGCAAGCATGCACTAAGTGTGCTCAAGAACCACAGTGCCATCATCGGCATCGGCTCTATCTCAGGCGTCTACGGTAACTTCGGTCAGTCGAACTATGCCGCCTCCAAAGCCGGACTGATCGGCTTTTATAAGTCGCTGGCCAAGGAATTGGGACCCAAAAAAGGTATCCGAGTGAACGTGGTCGCCCCCGGTCTCGTCGAGGCCCCCATGGCTGCCCAGATCCCCGAGGAGTCCAAGCAGATGATCAAAGACAAGACGCCGCTGCGGCGTTTAGGCACTCCCCAGGATATCGCCAAGGCTGTGGCCTTTCTCGCCTCAGATGACGCATCCTTCATCACTGGTCACGTGCTGCATGTGGACGGGGGACTTACTTTTTAGCACGTGCAACGATGAGTTACGATCAAACATCACATCATCGCAGATCTATCAGGCTCAAAGGGTATGACTACTCACAAGCCGGAGCGTATTTCATCACACTCAACACCGCAGACAAAAGAAAGCTGCTTGGCCGCTTGCATGAAGGTACGATCGAACTCAGCGAAGCGGGCAGGATCGTGCATGATATCTGGTCTCAACTAGCGTCACTTCCGGGGATAGAACTTGACGAATGGGTCATCATGCCTGACCACGTTCATGGAATACTGGTGATCGATGGAACACTGCCCGAAC
>CAYOQW010000271.1:0-2223 GCA_964406175.1 uncultured Candidatus Saccharibacteria bacterium | reverse complement strand
GGTAGGTAATGATCTGGGACTTATCAAGTAGACCAAAACGACAGCCGGCATTTCGAACTGGCATAAGCTCCGGCGGCGGGTTCAGCTTGATCGAACTGCTGGTCGTTATGTCTATCATAGGATTGATGGCATCTCTCATTTTGGTGAATCTCACGAAATCGACCCGGAAAAGCAGAGATGCCCGTCGTAAAAATGATATTTCTCAGCTGCAGAAGGCACTTCAACTGTATTTTGATGATAAAAAATCATACCCGCCGAATCTGGATAACGACGGGGGGGGCTGGGATGAAAGCACTGACGGGACTTTTCTCGATACACTCGTGACCAATGGCTATTTGAAACAACCGATCCTGGATCCGCGCAATAACGGTCCGTATGCCTATTCCTATCAGCTGTACCCGATGGGTACGACGAACTGCGGTACTGCTTTTTTTATCCTGGGTGTGCGAAAATTTGAAAATGATCCGGATGTCGTTGGTAATGCCCAGTGCCCCGGCGGTCAGGACTGGGATGCACTTTTCAACTATGTGGTCCAGATCTCAGAGTGATAGACGGGCGATCAATTTAGCTCATTCGCGAAAGGGATATACCATGCTTGATCTCTCGTACATCCGGAATAATCAGTCCGAGGTGAAGGCCCTGGTTCAGCGGCGGCATATGAACGTCGACGTTGACCGGTTGATCGAGGTGGACAAGGAACGCCGCCGGCTGATCTCAGAAGCGGATGAACTCAGAGCCCAGAGAAATACCCTGAGCGATCAGATCCCCAAGCTGCAGGGGGAGGAGCGGGCCGGCAGGATCGCGCAGGTACAGGCTATCAAAATGCAGCTCAGCAGTATTGATGCCCAGCTCGAACCGATGGCTGAGGAGTTCAATGATCTCTACATGAAGGTTCCCAATCTGCTTGCCGCAGCGGTACCGTCCGGCAAGGATGACAGTGATAATGTCGAGGTTCGCCGATGGGGTATCCCAGCGGTGTTCGATTTCAAACCGCTCGACCATGTGGAGCTCGGGGAAAGAGCGGGATTGATCGATTTTGACAAGGCGGTGAAGGTAGCCGGAGCGAAGTTCTATTTCCTCATGCGCGATGCGGTGAAGCTTGAATACGCTCTCATCTGGTATGCTCTTGGACTTCTGGAACAAGAGGGATATACACCGATCAAGGCTCCGGTTCTGGCAAAGAAGGACATCCTGCAGGGAACCGGGTACAACCCCAGAGGTGAGGAAACACAGATCTATTCGATCGCCGATACTGACCTTGCTATGATCGCTACGTCTGAGATCTCGATCGCCGGGTATCTGACCGGAGAGATGCTTGATCCAAAGGCGATGCCGCTCAAGTATGCAGGTATCTCAGAATGCTACCGCACGGAAGCCGGCAGTTATGGAAGATTTTCCAAAGGGCTCTATCGCGTCCATCATTTTGATAAGGTCGAGATGTTCGCCTTCACCAAGCCGGAAGACTCCGAAAGCATGCATGAGTCCATGGTGTCGGTCGAAGAAAAAGTATTTCAGGGCTTGAAGATCCCGTATCGGGTGGTTGACATCTGCGACGGCGACATGGGCGGGGTAGCATACCGGAAATATGATCTGGAAGGCTGGATGCCGGGTCGGGGAGAGAACGGTTCCTATGGTGAGATCACCAGCTGTTCCAACTGTACTGATTATCAGGCCCGGAGACTGAACATCAGATACCGCGCGGACGACGGTTCAGCTCAGTATGTGCATACGCTCAATGGCACGGCGATAGCGATCAGCCGGGCTCTGATCGTGTTGCTCGAGAATTATCAGAAAGCGGACGGTAGTATTGAAATACCAGAGGTATTGAAGAACTTCATGGGCAAGGAACTGATAGAGCCTACAGCCAGGACATAAAAAAGGAGATATCATGCAGTGGATCTACAAAATGAAGAATGTGGACGTCCTGCCTAAGACCCATGAGTTCATGGAAGAAAAACTTCAGAAGCTGGACAAGGTCCTGTTCGAGGCGGCTCATTCTGGTGAAGTGATGGTACGAAAGCTCAAACACAGTGAAAAAGAGCGAATGTACGCCGTGCAGCTCACCATCACGATCGCTTCTGTTTTTTTGAGATCAGAAGAACGCGGCGTCACCATAGAGACGGCGTTTGATATCGCACTGGAGCGGCTGAAGAATCAGGCGACGCGGTTCAAGGACAAGAAGCAGCAGAAGACCGGCAGGTCGAAGGAACAGCTGTCGATCCT
>CAYOQW010000270.1:0-2228 GCA_964406175.1 uncultured Candidatus Saccharibacteria bacterium | reverse complement strand
ATGGAATACCGCAACGACGCCGGTGCCTGGCAGATCATCGATGAACTGGCCGGCGGCGATGTTTTCGACGTCGACGGGCCCAATCTCCAGCTCTTCCCCAAACCCGCCTATCAGACCTATGATTTCCAGCTGGGTGCAGAAGACGGTACTTCTTACACTGACACCACGTCCGAGTTCTACTTCGACACCTCAGTCGCCATCGCAGATATCCGTGGCAACACAGCCAATGACAGCGGACTGGTGCTCGATCAGGTCAATGCCGGCGACTACGATCCCACGATCCAGTTCCAGCTCGGCGGGACCACCCAGTACACCGCCGGCGTCGATGATGCCTCTACCGACAACGATTTCGTGATCTCGCATGGTTCAGCCCTCGGAACCAACAATGTCCTCGAGATCTCCCAGAGCGAGGACACCGGCGGCTATCCCAATGCCCACAATGTGATCGTCCCGGCTGGCAACAACCTCATGGTCGGCACCTCGACCGAACCGGTCGATAACACGACGATCCTCGGTTTCATGTTCAACCAGAATGATGCCTATTTTGGCAATGACATCGGCGTCAAAGACAATATCTACGTCGGCGGCAACGTCTTCATCAATGGTCAGGTGACCTCTGGCTCTACCCGTATGGCCAACAATGAAGAGATCGCGAATAAAGCTGACGGTATCATCTCCTTCTCAGAAAATGATACTGGTGGCGGTGCCTGGGACGATTTGACCCTGTACAACACGCTCTATATGAACCTCGCGGCCGCTTCTGATCAGATCAAGCTCTACACCAGCCCTTCACCAAATACCTATACCGGTATTTCCAATGCGATCACGATCAATGGTGGGAGCACTACCATCACTACTGGTAATGATGCCTTCATTTTCATGAAAGCAGGCGATTCTATCACCGCTAATGGCGTGACCCGTACGATCGCCTCCAAAACCAGCACCACGAGCCTCGAAGTGACCGTATCGGTCAACTGGTATAACGGCGGCACCGGTTATCCGTTCACCTGGACCTCCTCAGGCGAGCAGGATCCCGGAGCCAAGCTCCAGATCGAGTCTGGCTACAATGGTGCTGATTCGCTCGTACTGAATTCCACCATCGGCGGAATTGATATCCTGGCTCAGGGAGCCGCGGCTGGTGAAGACATCGACATCACCGCGACCGGTTCATCCATCAACCTGACTTCCACCGAAGCTATCGCCAACGCCATCCGCATCAATGCCTCGGATGCCGCGGGTGGAGCTGATATCGATGTCGGTACGGGTGGCTTCATCGTGGATCAGGCCGGCGTGACCGGTGGCATCAGCCTCGATGCCGCGGCTTCCTCCAACTATACCGTCACCGGTGCAGGTCTGAACCTCAGCCTGGGTGTGGCCGGCGGCGGAGCTCAGTCAGTCTTCGTCGCTTCAGCCGGTACTGGTGTCAATGCGATCGACTTGAACGCCTCAGCTGGTGGATTCTCAGTCGATGGCGTTATTTCCTCAAATCTCTCCCTGACCGCCAACAATGCCTCAGCTGAGACTCTGACCATCGGCGTCACCAATGCCGGTGCCGGCACCGCTCTCCTCGATATCAACGTTGATGATGCTGTTACGCTGGACAGCTCAGCGGCCGGCATCAGCCTCGATGGTGTGACCGCTTCCAACTTCACCGTCACCGGAGCAGGCCAGAGCCTGACCATGTCAGTACTCGGCGGCGGAGCCCAATCCGTCTTTATTGCTTCAGCTGGTACAGGCGTCAATGCGATCGACCTGAATGCTTCAGCTGGCGGCTTCTCCATCGACGGTGCCAATACCACCTCGAACATCAGCCTCTCGACAGATTCAGCCGGCGATGATCTGACCATCGCGGTGACCGGAGCCACGGACAGCAGTCTGGTCCTATCTTCGACAGGAACTGGCGCTGATGCACTTCAGATCACTGCCAGCGCTGGTGGTATCGACATCTCCGCGACCGGCGCCGCCGCAGGCGAGGATATCGACATCACGGCGACCGGGTCTTCTATCAACATGACATCCACCGAAGCTATCGCCAACGCCATCCGCATCAATGCCTCGGATGCCGCTGGTGGAGCTGATATCGATGTCGGTACTGGCGGCTTCATCGTGGACCAGGCCGGTGTGACCGGCGGCATCAGCCTCGACGCTTCCGCTTCTTCCAACTACACCGTCACCGGTGCTGGTCTGAACCTCAGTCTGGGTGTGGCCGGCGGCGGAGCCCAGTCAGT
>CAYOQW010000269.1:0-2245 GCA_964406175.1 uncultured Candidatus Saccharibacteria bacterium | reverse complement strand
TTCCAGAGCAGCGAACCCAGACGATGGGCCAGGTCCTGCAGGGTACCAAGCGCACAGATCCAGCTGCAGAAATAACGGTACAGCACGATGGTCAGGGCAATAAGCGCGCCCAGGATGACAAAGTTCGAAAGATACAGCCGCTGGATGAACGTCTGATTCGCGAGATACTGATAGATGCCCTCGAGGCTGCCGAACGGACAGAACGCATCAATAGCAGCAAACCCGGTCGGTCCACCGCCGCTGTTCTGGTGAAGCAAAGCGAGGACGGTGACTAATGCTAAAAAAAATACCTGGATCGCGAGACGGATCCATTGCCCCTTGGTTTTCGGCACGGAGAGCTCCCTGTTTCAAAAATATATTTCTGGACTGACATACCCAGCGCACAAAAACAGGACGCTTCCCCGTCAGCACGGAAGGAAAGCGTCCTGCACTCTCACCTAGATAGCGGTGTCATACTGACAGTCACCGGTGCCCGATCCACCCATGGAGCCCCTGCCGCCACGGCCGGTGCCATGAGAACCTGTGCCCTCAGACATCCCCTGACCCCGGCTGCCTGCCCAGGCCGGACGTCCTTCGAATTCTTCACGCAGGACCGTGTCGTTCACTTTCATGGCCTGAAAGGTATGATCCTGCTCGTTGTCTCCGTCGGTGGCCACACCCTCTACGGTGATCTGCTCTCCAGCGGCGTACTCCTGGCTATACCAGCTGGGACCGAATCCGGCTGAATACTCAGTACCGTCCTGCTGGTCGACAAAGGTGACTTCTGATCCGTCCACACTGGTGACCTGAGCCTGTACCCGGACCAGGTCCTGGGTGTCGCCATCGCGTCCGGTGACGGTTCCGATGGTCTCGGCTGCATATGCTCCGCCGATGCTGACGATAGCGGTGAGGGCGATAGCGCCCAGGATCGATACATTTTTCTTGTTCATGTTGTTTCTCCAGATGTAATGATAAGTGATAACGATATGCTGCTATTGCACCTGCACTGATACGTATTCCTGCATTAGGATGTTCTGTGATGGGTCATAGGCTCCTCCGGTAGTTGGGTAACTGTGTCTGGTCGATCAGGCCTCTATCGACCCTACATGCCCATAGTACAAAAGCTGCGTGAAAGCAGTATGAAAGTGGTGCAGACTAAAACTATGAACAAAAAAGACCCTCCGCGTGAGGAGGGCCTGGTGATAACAAAGGTTTCAGATGAACGGCACTAATCAAAAGTTATCCGGCAGACAGTACCCTGCCCTGGCTGGCTTTCTATCGTGATCTTCCAGCCATGAGCCTCGACCGTCTCTTTGACGATCGCCAGCCCTAGCCCCATGCCTCCAGTCTGGCGGTCACGGGACGGGTCCACCCTATAGAACCGTTCGAAAAGATAGGGAAGATGCTCGACCGGGATGCCCCGACCGGTATCCGAGACGGTAAGTGTGTGCTGGTCAGCCTGGACCGTGATCTCACCCTGATCGGTATACTTCACTGCATTGCTGATCAAGTTGTCCAGAATGCTCTGCAGACGCTTTTCATCGGCCATGATCCGGAGCTCAGCAGGGATAGCTATATTCAGACTGACACCTTCCTTGCGAAAACCTGCGGCTACCGATCGAACGAGCTTGCCGAGCTGAAGTGTGGTCCTGTGCAGCTGGATCTTGCCTGCTTTCAGTTGACTGAGGTCCTGCAGCCGCTCGATCAGGAACTCGAGCTGATCGACGTTCTGTACAACGGTCGAGATGCGTTCATTGCTCGGCTCGTACACCCCATCGATGATCCCCTCCAGCTGCCCCTTGATCTTGGTCAGCGGCGTCTTCAGTTCGTGCGCCACATCGGAAACCAGCTCCTCCCTCAGTGATTCTATCCGGGATAGTTCTGTGATCAAGTCGTTGAATTCAGAGATGAGACTCTGAATATCATCCGGACCGAACACCTCTGCTTTGATACGGTAATTGTTCCTTCGTACCTTCTCGATGACGGTTTCGAGCTTTTTCAGTGGGGACGCGATCTGTCTCGCTACCAGCAGGCCCAGTATGAGTGCAATCATACCTCCAGCCGCGGACGCGATCAGGAGAGAATTGACCAGTGCTGCTTTGAATTCATCGATCACTTCCTGCTCTCGCTGCAGCCTGTTGATACCCTGCCCGGCTCCCTGACCATATCCCTGCCGCTGGAGGAACACGTCAAATCCCTGATTGACCTTGTAGAAGGCTATGCCTCCGACGATCCCCAGGACGACGAACGCCGTGAGGACGATAGC
>CAYOQW010000268.1:0-2247 GCA_964406175.1 uncultured Candidatus Saccharibacteria bacterium | reverse complement strand
CATATCACCTATCTATACTCTGGTCGGATCGATCCAATGATACAGTTCAAAACCAGAAATCGCGGATTCACCCTCATCGAGCTCGTCGCCACAGTGGCGATCGTCGGACTGCTCTCGGTGACCGGCAATGTCGCCTATCGCCAGTTCCGCAATACCAGCGACCTCAAACGTACCGGTCAGGAGATCGTGTCGATGGTCCGTGATGCCCAGAGCCGGGCACTGACCAGCCAGACCAATAGCACCTGGGCGGTCAAGCTCACGTCGACCGCCTGTCTGCTGCTCCAGAATGGGACTGTGATATCGACCCTTCCCATCAGTGCCGGACGCATCGATATTCCTGCGGTGTTTGCTGACGACGCAGGCGCCACGACCGATACCATCACGTTCAATGTCCCCGGCGGCGCCACCCTCAACGAAGGCACCGTGACCATCAGAGCGCTCAAGGGTCCGCATCGCATCACCATTGCGGTCAATACTCTCGGAACTACATCTCTAATCTATCATTGACACCATGACGAGAACGCCCACACAGCAGCAGAAAACAAAGTCTTCGGGCTTCGGTCTCATCGAGGTCCTCGTGGCCCTCATGGTCATCGGCACGGCTCTGGTCTCGATAACGAGCCTGATCACCTATACGTATGTGAGCAATGAGCGGGATACCCAGCGGCTCCAGGCCCAGTACCTGTCCCAGGAAGCCGTCAACATCGTCCAGAATCTCAGCAATGACTGCTTTCACTTCGTCACTGCGAACGGGACGTATCACCCGGTACTTCAGAACAGTAACTGGGTACTGACGCCAGGTGAAGAGATCATCGACACCCGCTATACCCGGTCTATCCAGATCAGCGATGCCAGCCGGGCGGTGCTGTCGGGCGGTATAGGAACAGGCGCCGTCACTCCCGCCGGTACGATCGATCCGGAGACCAAACTGATCACGGCGACCGTGACCTGGCCCAAAGGCAGCTATTCGCTCTCGACCATCGTCACGCTCTGGCAGACGACGGTCTGGACGCAGAACGCCTGGAGCGGGACGACCGGCCAGAGCGACTGGCTCGATCCAGCCCGTTACTCCTCGAACGACGGCAACCTCGCTGTACTGCCTGACAGCAGCATCACTCTCAAAAGTACCGACCAGCACACGGTCGTCTCGTTCACTGACAATACCAGGACTGAGTTCAACCAGGGAACGTATAACCGCACCGCATGGGATACGACCGACCTGGCGGTCGACCTGACCAGTGATGGCCGTGCACATGGAGTTGGGCTGTACACATCACAGATCATAGATTCCCATGCAGCGAACACCAACTGGTCGACCTTTGGCTGGTTGCCCTTGAACCCAAGCCGCAAAGAATTGCCCGACAATAAGGGCATCGAAAGCGGATATACCTCCGGCAATGCAGACATGACCACAAATGCCCTGCTCCTGCACCTGAACGACGCTGCTGCCTCCACCCTGTTCACTGACACATCAGGCAATGCCAATAACGCGACCTGCACCATACCCGCCTGTCCGGTCGCACAGACAACCGGCATGCTTAAAACAGCGGTCACGTTTGATGGGGTTGATGACCAGTTGGTAGTTCCAAATGCCGCCAGTCTGCAGATGAATAAGGATATGACCATTTCTCTTTGGATCAAATGGGACGGCTATGCCGCCTCCGGGGAATCGAACAAGAACGCCTGGATCCTGGAAAAAGGACAGAATCAGACTGATAACTATGCGTTCTACATAAACGAAAAAGGCCTTGGTTTTAACTTTTTTGATACGCACGGCAACTACCTGACCTATGATGAAAAAGCGAATGCCCTACCTACCGGTTCCTGGATTCATGTGGCCGTGGTCTTTGATGACACAGCTAACTCGATCAGCTTTTATCGGAACGGCATCCGCACCTCCAATCAGACCAATATGGCTTTTTCCATGTCTCCGGCGACCACAAATCCGCTCGTGATCGGCAGGCAGAAGAGGACAAGTGAGAACAGATCATACCCGTTCTTTTTCAAAGGAAGTATGGACGAGCTGGTGATTTTGTCGAAAACTCTGACCGCCGACGAGCTCCTCGCCCAGTACAAACGCGGAGCTCTGAACATCAAGTTCCAGCTCCGGTCCTGCAATGACCCGGCCTGCAGTGGCGAGTCCTTCAGCGGTCCTGACGGCACAGCGAACACGTACTTCAGCGAAATTTCCAATCAGACGCTGCCTCCGCCCTCGCTCACCCTGTCGAGCATTCCGAACAATCGATA
>CAYOQW010000267.1:0-2262 GCA_964406175.1 uncultured Candidatus Saccharibacteria bacterium | reverse complement strand
ATCATCAGTGCTGCCGTCATCCACCACGAGGACCGTCAGGTGGCGTTCCCACAGCGAAGCGACCACCGGTCCGATGACCGAGGCTTCGTTGTATGCCGGGATGATGACAAATACTCCGTCAGTCTGCATGGCTGGTCAGTCGCTCCATATCTGCATCTACCATCATGGTCACCAGTCCGTCAAAATCGACGCTGGGCTGCCATCCTAGCACGTCGTGGGCCTTCCTGGGATCGCCGATGAGCAGGTCGACCTCAGCTGGCCGGATGAATTTGGGATCTATTTTGACATAGGTCTGCCAGTCAAGTCCGACATGGGTGAACGCTTTTTCGATGAATTCCTGCACCCGGTGCGTCTCCCCGGTAGCGATGACGAAGTCGTCAGCCCGCTCCTGCTGGAGCATGAGCCACATAGCCTGCACATAGTCACCGGCAAAACCCCAGTCCCTCTGGGCGTCGAGATTGCCCATGCGTAGTTCTGAGGCAAGCCCGAGTTTGATCCGGGCCACACCGTCCGTGATCTTGCGGGTCACGAATTCGAGACCGCGGCGGGGAGACTCGTGATTGAACAGGATGCCGGAACAGGCAAAGATATCGTAGCTCTCACGATAGTTGACCGTGATGAAATGCCCGAACGCCTTAGCCACGCCATAGGGACTGCGCGGATAGAACGGCGTCTCCTCGCTCTGGGGTACCGCACGCACCTTGCCGAACATCTCGCTCGAGGACGCCTGGTAGAACCGCATGGACGTGTCGACATTGCGCACGGCCTCCAGCATACGGGTGACGCCCATGGCGGTGAATTCACCGGTCAGGACCGGCTGGTTCCAGGAGGTGGGGACAAAGGACTGGGCCGCGAGGTTGTAGATCTCCTGCGGACGGACCTCTTTCATCACATCGATGAGCGACAGCTGGTCCAGCAGGTCACCCTGATGGAGCTTCACCTGATCCCCCAGGTGCCGGATGCGTTCAAAGCTCTCGGTGCTGGAGCGGCGGACCGCCATGCACTTCGTAGCCCTTGGAAAGCAGGAATTCAGCCAGATATGACCCGTCCTGCCCCGTGATGCCTGTGATCAATGCTTTTTTCATTCTGAATTGTCCCAATGACTAATGACTAATAACACATGACGCATGTCTGATATCTAGCTCCGATTTCTCCAGTATTCTAGCATATCACTGAGCGTCCTGGCCAAGGGTATCGATGCCGAGTACCCGGTCAAAGCAGTAAATTTTGCGGCATCGCAGACGAGATAGGGATTGTCGGAAGGACGAAAACGGCTCTGATCGATCTGAACCTCGATGATCTGACCCGATGCTGCGATCAGTTCGTCAAGTAGTTCCCGGATGCTCCGTCCCTGCCCGCTGCCCAGATTGTACCGTTCCCCACGCAAACCTTTGTCAGCCAGCAGCAGATAGGCACGCACCATATCACGGACATCAGTAAAGTCCCGAATGGCCTCTAGATTTCCCACGCTGATGACCGGGTCACGTTTCCCGACGGTGATCTCGGCGATCTGTCTGGCAAAGCTCGACGCCACGAACACTTCGACCTGGCCTGGCCCGATATGATTGAAGCTGCGGGAAATGACAATATCGAGGTCCTGAAAGTCGGACAGGAGGGCTTCCTGCTGCAGACGCGACAGGGTATACGGACTGCTCTCCGTGACCAGCGGATCGGTCTCTGCGATCGGGGTCCCCTTGGCTGCGTAAACTTCCGCGGAGCTGACGAGGATGACCCTGGCGCTTGGGCTGTGCTTTCTGACCGCGTCCAGCAGATTGCGCGTACCGCCGACATTGATGGCATAGGTCAGCTCAGGGTTCTCATAGCTCCGGCTCACCGAGCTGAAGCCGGCCAGGTGAAAAATGAGGTCCGGCTGAACATCAGCCATCAGACGGCTAAGCTCGTCAGCCTTCGTGATGTCCGCCTGCCGGTACTCGTCCGCCTCAGAACTGTTGCAGTCCTGAATATCTGTTGCGATGACACGGATACCCTGCTCCTGCAGATGCTGCACCAGATACTTGCCGACGAAGCCATTGGCTCCGGTGATGATCGCTTTTTGAAATGTCATACCGTTCCTTTTGTTGTGACCCTGACCGTTGTTGTCATCCCTGACCATTGTATGTCATCCTCGGGCTGCCTAACCCTATGGGGAAGACCCGGGGATCCAGAAAGAAAAAAAGAAAAAAGATCCATTCTCTTTGTTGTTTGTTTCTGGATTCCCGTTTTCACGGGAATGACAGTAACTCAATTGCCGGACCTGCATCC
>CAYOQW010000266.1:0-2265 GCA_964406175.1 uncultured Candidatus Saccharibacteria bacterium | reverse complement strand
CTTCTGCAGGCAGAAATAGCTCACGAGAATGCCCGCCATGACCAGAATATCACTATGTCCGTCGATCAGTACGTGCTGGAGCAGGAGCGGATTGAACGCCATCACCCCCAGCAAGACCGGAAGGTCTTTTTTTTGAACGTGCGGTTGTATGATGCTCCGCCAGAGAAGCAGGCACAGGCACAGGACCAGAGCGAACAGTAGTTTCACCAGGCTATACGCACCGATCAGGCTGGTCGGGCTGAGCGCAACGATACCACTCAAGAGCGTCACCCACAGTGGACCATGGGTGGTCTGGCTGTTGCGCCAGCCAAGAACACTGGGTGCCCAGGGGTCTGAGAGCAGTTCATTCGGCTTTGTGAGGTAGGGGTCCTGATGGTAGACCACGGACCCTTTGGTTACCAGCAGATGCCAGTAAAGGTCCTGGGATTGGCTTGGCGGCTGTACTGCCAGAGCGCAGTAGATGATAGCAGCGAGCACCATGATGATGACGCTCAGACGTTTCGCCGAGATCTCGGCGGCGTGAGCAATCGTGCGGATGAGCGCGAGATAGGTGATCCAGCTGACGATGATCATGATCAGTGTTACGAGCCGAGGGTCAGAGATCGGGCGAGAAACTATTTTTGGGATCAACACATAGATCGAAAATGACAGCGTCAGCAACGCACCGAACACCAGTATCGGAACGATGTGTCTGATAGCGCGCGAAAGTGGCAGGTGTTCATGCACGTTCAAGACCCCACTTGGCTATTCGTTCTTCCCGTTCACATACAGCTCGTGTACGAGCTCCTGTCCTACCCTGGCTTTGTTGAACGCCTTGTAGGCATTGCTGCCGCGCAGGAACAGCTCCATGAAGCGGTCGTCCCCGCCTGATGAACCAGGGGCAAAAGCCAGTTCACCTTCCCGGACTTCGAACGTGCCCGGGGCAAAGGTCGCCTGATGGGTCGTCGTATTCAGGGTGACCTTGATCGGATCGCCCGGTTTGTAGTTGATGCTGGAGAGGCGGATGGTGGTCTTGATATTGCCATACCCGTCGATCCAGGCAACGCATTTTTCGGGAGGTTCAGGGATCGAATCGAGCTCGACCGGAGCGCCGATATGGGTCGATTCACCCTTCATGATGCTGATGACCGCTTCGGGGAAATTGTCGCGTGAGCGGAACTGAGAGCCTTCATTGGAGATCTTAACGTGATAGAGAGAAGCGATCTCTTTTTTTATAAAAGAAAGGCTGTAGCCGGAATTCACGGCCATGATCGGTACGCCATTTTTCAGACGCGCATAGAGAAATGATTCACCGGCATTTCTCAGTCTGGCCTGGCGTTCGTCTTTGCGGGGGGCAGTGTTGGCATAGATACCCATGCCTTCGACATTTTGGAGCGCGATCTGCGAAATGACAAATCCGGTGGCGATGGTGGAAAAGGGAGGCACCGATATCGGGAATACATCGACATGTGGATGATTCATCTTCAGATGGGTGATGACTTCACTGAACGCGAGATCGTTCTTGCCATAATCCGCGACGAGATGGAGGAACATGGGTGCTCATCATAATTGGTTAAAAAAGCAAACGCCGTATAATTGTACATCGTCTTTTCTCGATTTCCTACCCGTTTTTTTATTGCCTCTTTCTCAGTGTTTTATTGTCTTGTACTCGTTTTGGAATAATGATACCGTGTGACTGCTTTTGACCGGTTTTTCCGTGACCAAATACCCAATGTAAAATCGACCCTATACATATATATACTGGGATCTGTCAGACTGACAGGTATTCAGTATTTTTTGCTGTAAGAACAGCACCTATTTCGAGGAGACACCATGACCGGACTGCTACACGCTTCTCATACCAGAGCCAAGAAGATCTGGGCTGCCATCGGCCTGATCAGTATGCTGCAGTGGGCATGGGGAGTGCCGGTCAGTCTGCTATTGCCCCAGCTGGGGCAGCTGGAAAAGGCGTATGCGGCGACATCTGCCTCCACACCGGCGTCTGGCTTGACAGGTATATCGCTCGACAAGACGACAGCCGGCGGTAGCAGTACCTATACCAATGCCGGGAATATTGTGCTCACCTGTGGTGCAATTCAGGATATTCGAGCGATAACTAATGTTGTCGTTTACGCTCCAGCGGGTTTTGTTTTTGATACAACCGTAGGCAGCGTGACAGCAACCCCTGTCGGTGCCGGTTTTACGGTTACTTCACCCGTGACTCCTTTGGCTGGCTCGGTAACCGTAGCGGTGACCGCAGACTGTGCCGCCACTGATACGTTGACC
>CAYOQW010000265.1:0-2286 GCA_964406175.1 uncultured Candidatus Saccharibacteria bacterium | reverse complement strand
GCACGACCTTGGTGTCTGCATCGACAATGTCGATATCGCAGTAAAAGCCTTCATCTGTCGAAGGGCCCATAGCTGCCTTGATCTTGTCCTCGCCGTACAGACGGTACAGCGCCTGATGGAGGACATGTTCACAGGAATGCCGCATCTCCTCCAGGGTCACTGACTTCTTCTCTTTTGACGAAAATTCCAGCTTCTTTTTGTCTGTCATGTTTCTCCCTGGCTGTCACTAAAATGATAATTCCGAACGTATGGTCGAAAGGATAAATGCTGCCTCACTGCTGTCGCAGAAGTGTCCATAGCGTGAAGGGCTGATAAGCCGGGCCCTGAGTTCATCTGCGACCTGCTTCCCTTGGGCAAAAGGGATACTGTCATCATCGGTGGAATGTATCACCACCCATTTTTTGCTCTGCCTACGGATCTGCTGAAGATCGAGGTGGTGATGGAAGAACGAAGCGTACCTGCCCTCAGCTCTCCGTGCATTATCGACTGAATTGTTAAAGGCTGCTATCAAGAACACAGCATCAACCGAAACACCTGACTTCTCGAGGAACAACAGAACCGCTCGCGTTCCGAGACTGTGGCCTACCAGAACAACAGGCTGCCTGCTCCTGGTTACAGCTTCACCGATGTGTCTCACCCACTCATCAGCCTGCGGGAAGTCACCTCCCGGCAGGTCTGGGATGGCGAACTGGACACCTAGAGCAATCAGCTCCGGGCTGATCGCCGGGTACCAGTCTGATTGTGAGCTGGCAGTGTAGCCATGGACAAAAACCAGATCAGGAAGCATCACGAAACCTCGGTACAAAAAATCTCCCACCTCAATCACCTGATTGAGACGAGAGACTCGTGGTTCCACTCAAATTCCAAGACGCAAAATGTTGCGTCTCTACTTGATGCCTTGATAACGGGGAGGCACCCCTCTGCGTCAAGTTGGTGAGAAATGACAAAACGCATTGTAGCACTGGAGATAGAATTTGCAACCCGGGTTTCGCATGTCACCCTGAGCGTATCGGAATACGTAGGGACGTTGCACGTGTCCGCCGCAGTGCATTTGACGAAGGTGGATGCAACGTCTCTACGGTACTGAAAGCCAGTCGTCCAGGATATCCGAGACGCGATAAATCGGCGTCACTACAAGACCCCAACCAGCCTCGTCAGCAAACCAAAGCCTTCCTAACCCATCACCGCCGGATTCTTCTCGATCTTGTAGTACTGTCCCCGGGTGATGAAGATCCGTTCATGGAACGGCGAGGCGGCCTTCTGCTTCACCAGCGTCGCCCGCTGGTCAAAGCCCCAGCTGACAATGGTTCGCGTTTTGAGGTCCAGGTCGATGTAGTACCTGGTCTCGCTGTCCTCTGTTCTTTTCATAGTCTCACCTCATGTCATCAACGGATATCGGTACGTATCGGAATACGTAGGGACGTTGCACGTGTCCGCCGCAGTGCATTTGACGAAGGAGGATGCAACGTCTCTACGATACTGGTAACCAGTCGTCCAGGATACCAAAAACGCGATAAATCGGCGTCACTACGACAGCATCACAACGGGCACGGTACATCGATGAACTGATGTTCCACCCCGAATTTTTCTTTCACCTTTTCACCTAGAGCCTGAATGCCCAGCTTCTCACTGTTGTAATGATGAGCGAAGACCAGGTTGATGCCCGCTTCCTTGGCTAGATGAAAGCTCTGCTCATGCGACTCGCCGGTGACGAACAGGTCCAGGCCCTGATCGATCGCTTCCAGAAGCCCGCTATCCCCACCGCCACTGATGAATCCAGCGGTCTTCACGACCTCAGGGCCGAACGAGAACACGAGGGCTCGAGTGCCGAGCAACTTTTCCAAACGTTCAACCACAGCGGTCAGCTCCATGCCTTTGGACGAACCGCGGGCTCCGATATTCATGCCGTCGAAGACGCCGAATGGTACCTCGTCCAGGTCAAAGCCTGCCTGTTTGACCAGAAGCACGTTGTTGCCGATCTCGCGATGTGCATCGAGCGGCAGATGGTAGCCGGCCAGCGTCATGTCATGTTCGAACAGTATCTTCAGCCGGCCCTTGCGGACCGCTCCGACCTTTTGAGACAGGTTCTGCCAGTACTCACCGTGGTGCACGAGCACCAGGTCCGCCCCGGCCTGAGCTGCCGCTTCGAACAGGTCCCGGCTGGCGCTGACCCCGGTCACGACCTTCTGCACCTCGGCCTTGCCGAGGAACTGAAGCCCCTTGGGTCCGTAATCCTGGAACTTCTCGATCTCGAGGTAACTGTCACAGTAGTTCAAGATCTCATCA
>CAYOQW010000264.1:0-2295 GCA_964406175.1 uncultured Candidatus Saccharibacteria bacterium | reverse complement strand
CTCACTACCAGCTGGTGTGGGTATTGAAATAAAGATGTAAAGTATCTTGAAAAGCAGATATGTTTTGTGGTAATATCTGAACGTTCGTTCAAAGGCAATATGTTTGCAGGACAGCCGGCTGATACCCAAGGTACGGCAGGGAGACGAGAGAGTTTAATTTTTTGTGTATCGAACTCATGAAAGCACTACTCGCAAAAAAAATCGGCGTATCGCAGATCTTTGATGAAAAGGGATCAGCACTGGCAGTGACCGCTCTTGAGGTTTCGCCCTGCGAGATCACCGCGGTCAGACAGGCTCCGAAGGAGACCTATACCGCCATCCAGGTCGGACTCAATAAGTGCCGCAAGACCAAGGCAGGCAAGACCTTTAAACTGCTCAGAGAGATCCGGACTGACGATGTCAGCTCGTTTGAGGTCGGCCAGAAGATCACCTGCGACCTTTTTGAAGAAGGGGAGCACATCGATGTCCAAGGTATCTCAAAAGGCAAGGGTTTTGCCGGCTTTGTTAAAAGGCACAACTTCACACGCGGTGCCATGAGCCACGGGCATGATCATCATAGAGCTCCTGGAGCTATCGGGGCCGCTTCCTATCCGGGCCGTGTTCTGAAGGGTAAACGCATGGCGGGTCACATGGGTGACGAGACCGTGACGGTTCAGAACCTCGAGATAGTCAAGATCCTGACAAAAGACAGCGTCATCCTCATCCACGGTTCCGTCCCTGGCGGCCGCGGTTCGATCGTTCTGGTAAAATCATCTACGAAAAAGTAAGCGAGCTTCATATGTCGAAAATCGATATGTACAATGCGGCAGGTGAAAAGTCAGGGACGGTCAAACTTCCTGAGCACATCTTTGACGCCGAGGTCAATTATCCGCTGATCGCCCAGGCAGTCCACATCTATCTGGACAATCAGAGGAAACGTACAGCCAACACCAAGCTGAGAGGCGATGTGCGAGGCGGAGGCCGCAAACCCTGGAAACAGAAGGGGACCGGTCGTGCACGTCAGGGTTCTATACGCTCCGCTCAGTGGCGCGGCGGCGGTATCATCTTTGGCCCTATCGCCTACAAGCCCCGTTTGAGCAAGCTTAACCGCAAGATGCGTTCAGCCGCCCTGATCTCTGCTTTTTCGCTGAAAGCCAAGGAACTTTCGATCATTATTCTCGATGAACTCGATACGAAGGTGACGAAGACCAGGGAAGCAGCCAAACTGCTTGCTCTTCTGCCCTTGAAGAATAAGACCTTGGTCCTTCTTTCTGATCCAGCGGTCGAGACAGTGCGGGCACTGAAGAATATCGCCGAAGTGGAAGTCAGCCGTTTTGATAATCTCAATGTATATTCGCTCATGTCCCATCGGACCATAATTTTGACCAAGCAGGGGATCAAGCAGCTTTCAGTGCAGTTCCCTCAGCTGAAAACAGTGGAAACTGCCGCAGTGGAAACCGCGTCAGAAGACAAAGCCAACTAATTTCTAATCGTACTTGCATATGCAACTCGATCTCTCGCATGTCCTCGTCCGCCCTGTCATAACTGAAAAGTCCATGAAGGGTTCCTCAACAGGCAAATACACCTTTGAGGTTCATCTCGAGGCAAATCAGCATATGATCAAAGCAGCTTTGAAGCAGTTTTTCAATGTAGATGCTCTCAAGGTCAACGTTTTGATCGTCAAGGGTAAGGAACGTCGCTACGGCAGGCGTATTGGTCATACCAAGACCTGGAAAAAAGCGATCGTGACTTTGAAAACCGGCCAGAAAATTGAACTATTCGAGAGTTAAACCATGGCAATCATCAAGCTGAAACCAGTAGAGCCTACCTTCAGGCATGTTAGAAAACCGGACTTTCGGGCAGCCTTAAGTCAGGGTAACTCTCCTGAAAAATCACTGACCAAGGGCGCGAAAAAACAGTCCGGTAGGAACAATCAGGGCAAAGTCACTTCACGTCATCGTGGAGGCGGACACAAACAGACCTACCGTACGATCGATTTTGTTCGCAGTAAGGTCGGTGTTCCGGGAGCCATTGCCTCTATTGAATACGATCCTAATCGTTCGAGCTATATCAGCCTCGTGCATTATCATGATGGCGACAAGCGCTACGTTCTGGCTCCCAAGGGCTTGAAAGTGGGAGACCAGATAGTATCTGGGAAGAATGCGGAGATCAGGGACGGCAATGCACTGCCTCTTCGCAACATCCCCATGGGTACGATTATTCATAATATCGAAATGCTTCCCGGCATGGGCGGCAAACTGGCACGCAGCGCCGGAGCCAGTGCTCAGCTCGTCGGCAAAGAGGGCAAATATGCGC
>CAYOQW010000263.1:0-2298 GCA_964406175.1 uncultured Candidatus Saccharibacteria bacterium | reverse complement strand
ACGATAGGAGTTTCACATGTGTCTCGCCATACCGATGCAGGTCAAAAGTATCACCGGGAAGAACGCGGTCGTCGAGGTGGAGGGTGTCGAACGTGATGCTGATGTCAGCCTGCTTGAATCCTTGAAGCTCGGCGACTACGTCATCGTCCATGCCGGGTTTGCCATCCAGAAGCTGGACGAGGACGAAGCGCTCAAAACGCTGGAACTCTTCAAACAGCTGGAGCTGGCATGAAATACCTCGATGAGTTCCGGGATCCCGAGATCGCGAAGTCGCTGGTGGAACGGATCCATGCCGTGCCGGTGACCGGTGAGGTCAAGTTCATGGAGGTCTGCGGCAGCCACACCATGGCCATCTCGCGTTCAGGCATCAGACGCATGCTGCCGGACCATGTGAAACTGCTCTCCGGGCCCGGCTGTCCGGTCTGTGTGACTGCCCAGGAAGACATCGACATTATGCTGGCCTTTGGCCGTATCGAAAATGTCATCGTAACTACGTTTGGCGATATGATCCGGGTACCGGGTACGGTTGGCAGCCTGTTGAACGAGAAGTCGAACGGAGCTGATGTCCGGGTCGTCTATTCGACACTTGATGCACTAGCGATAGCCCGGGAGCACCCGGACAAGCGGGTGGTGTTCCTCGGGGTCGGCTTTGAGACCACAGTGCCTACTATCGCCCGCTCTATCGAGGTCGCTCACGACGAGGGAATCCTGAATTATTCGGTTTTTCTTCGCGGCAAAACGATCCCGATCCCCATGGAAGTGCTGGCCTCTGATCCCGAGATCGGACTGCACGGTTTTCTCTGCCCGGCCCATGTGAGTGCCATCATCGGCACGAATTCCTATCAGGGTCTGGTGGATAAGTACCATTTGCCCTGCGTGGCTGCCGGGTTTGAGCCGCTTGATATCCTGCAGGGCGTACTCATGCTTCTTCGGCAGGTGTCAGAGGGCCGGGCAGTTGTTGAAAACGAATATAGCCGCGTAGCGACCTCTCAGGGCAATCCTGCTGCACTGGCACTCATGGACCGGTTCCTGGAACCGGTGGATGCCAATTGGCGAGGTATCGGCGTGATCCCAGCTACCGGGCTCAGCATCCGCTCGGAGTTCGCCCAGTGGGATGCCGAGTGGATCTTTGCGGACGAGATACAGTCTATCGTTGAAGACCTGCTGTCCCAACAGGAAGCTTCTGTATGGCAGGCTATGCACAAAGCATGTCAGTGTGGAGAAGTTTTGAAAGGTAAGATCATCCCGCCCCAGTGTCCGCTGTTCGGTAAAGCCTGCACCCCGCAGAACCCGGTCGGGCCCTGCATGGTGTCGAGCGAGGGCAGCTGTGCGGCGTATTATCGGTTCGAGCGATAAGAGGTGCGGTTAACGGGTTCACGAGTTAGCGGGTTAACGGGTTAGTATTGTTCCTCCCTTTATGAAAGGGAGGCAGGAGGGAATTGTCATGGCATCTGACACCATCACGCTGGCCCACGGTAATGGCGGCCAGTTCATGCAGGAACTGATCAGAAAGACGATCGTACCGATGCTCGGCGGTCAGGAGACCTTGACCGATGGGGCTGTGGTCAAAATTGGTTCACAGGAGGTTGTGTTCTCGACTGACAGCTTCATCGTGAAACCGATCTTCTTTCCTGGCGGGGACATCGGGTCGCTCGCGGTCAACGGTACGGTCAATGACATAGTAGCCATGGGAGGCACCCCGCTCTACCTGTCCTGTGCTGCTGTCATAGAAGAAGGCTTTCCCATCGCTGACCTGGAACGTGTTCTTACTTCCGTAGGTCAGGCCTGTGCGGCGTCTGGTGTCCACGTGGTGACGGGCGATACCAAGGTGGTGGAAAAAGGGGCAGGGGACGGCATTTTTCTCAATACAGCCGGCATCGGCATTCGTCAGTATCCTCTGAGCACCCGCTTCGGCATCTTGAGATCAGGCGATCATATCGTCATCAGCGGGGCAGTGGGCGATCACGGCACCGCTATCGCCCTGGCCCGCAATGACCTGGGGCTTTCCAATCACGTCGAGAGCGACTGTGCGGGGCTGTACGGCATGATCGAGCCGGTATTGCAGGCAGGCCTTGATGTTGCGATTATGCGTGACCCGACCCGGGGTGGGCTGGCTACCGTGCTTAATGAGTTTGTGGACGGACAGAGCGTCGGTATCGAGATCGACCAGACGGCTGTCCCTGTGCATGGCGGGGTCAAGGCAGTCTGTGAAATACTTGGCTATGATCCTCTGTATCTGGCCAATGAAGGCAAAATGGTCTTCGTGGTGGCGGCTGAGGATGCAGATAAGCTGTTAAC
>CAYOQW010000262.1:0-2300 GCA_964406175.1 uncultured Candidatus Saccharibacteria bacterium | reverse complement strand
ACCATAGGCATCTCGGACGCATTGCCTTATCACTTCCTCTGACAAGTCAGTCTCAAAAAGCCCAAGGACTCTCGCCGCGATCTCTTGATAACCGAGATCTCGACAGGCATCCAGCCACTCAGGGCTTATGACCGGCAGCCGTTCAGGGACGAACAGTCCGCCATCCGATGCCAGGCCGGCTAGGACCGTTTGGGGAAAAAATACCGAGGCTCCGTCGCTTCTCGTACTACGATAGCTGATCATGCTGCCTCCCGATCAATCCGATGAAATCATCCACCCCAAACGACTGGGCTCTGATCTGGTCGTAGTCCACCCGGACGTCAGCGATCTGGGCATAGCGGTCGGAACGATACTGGAGTAGTGACCCATAACATGACGCCAGGGCAGCGTCTGGTGATTGCCCCTCTAACATCTGAAAGCTGTCCTCCCAGATGACTGGCTTGGGGCAGGTTATGAACTCCTGGTACATCCGCTGTCTGATCTCCACCGGTGTCTCGATATAGATCACCCTGGTGTGCTGCTTTAGCCGGTCTACGATCTGCGGGCTTGTATAGATGACGCTACCCGTGGTATCGATGACTATCTTTTCTCCCGCTACCGGTGCAGCCTCTACGATATCCAACACCCGATGCATGACCCGGCGTTCACAGTCCAGGTAGAGCTGACTGTTCCTCGCATACTGCGGTTCGTACGGCATGCCCATCCAGCGAGCCAGGTCAGCGATCCCTTGATACCCCTGAGAAACCAATTCTGGCCCGAGTTCCTGCTCGATCATGTCATCGCAGCAGTAGCAGGTATAGCCCTGGGCAGCAAGCTTGCGAGACCAATACGACTTGCCTGAGTTCGACATGCCGATGATGGAAATTTTCATGAGATGCTCCAAAACTTAGAAATAAAAAAACCTCCGATGGTTCGGAGGTTCTGGTGAAATGACGTTGCGTATACGCACGGCACTAACAGACCTCCTCCCCCGGGGGAGTGGTGTTGGTAGTGGTCGTGGTAGTGAGGATCTTGATCATACTATTTCGTCGAAGTAAGTAGTTGGTAGTAAGTAGCAGGGGAAATACTGCGGGAACAAAAGAGCCGTCTTCATATACCGTGTTGATATACAAAGACGGCTCTTCACCGTGATCCCACTTTGCTCCCTGACCTGTGTCAGGACTCGTGATCGTTCGTAGCGTGAACTATTCGTCTGGCTCCCCGGGTGGTCCTCCGAAGTGGCACTAGTGCAGAAGCTCTCAGCCCAAGGCCTCTGTTGCTGTCGTGTGCCCCTTCCTTCTTGTCCCGGATTACTGCCTGATACAAATAAAGTATAAAGGAAAAAATGAAAAATGCAAAACTGAAACTGGCAATGTATACTGGATATGTCTCAAACACCCACTTGCCGGAAACAAACACATGGCCGCATCCGCAAAAACCATCCCCTCCCTCACCTGGGAGCAAGTATCCAAGCTGGAATCGCCAGATCTTCTCAAGCAGCTGCAGTCCTCGGATAAAGGTCTGCACAGCTCCGATGCCGCCACCCGACTCGTTGCCTTTGGCAGGAACGAGATCTCCTCCCAGCAGAGAACCAAAGGGCTGAAACTGCTGTTCTCCTATATCAAAGACCCCCTCAGCCTCCTTCTGCTCGCCTTGGCCGGTATCTCGGCCATCACCGGTGATATCAAAGCCACCATCATCATCAGCCTCATGATGATCCTCAGCATCAGCTTGCGGTATTTTCAGGAAAACCGTGCTGACCACGCCGCAGAAAAATTAAAAGCCATGGTGCATACCACGGCCACCGTGGTCCGTGACGGCAAGCAGATCGAGATCAGGCTGACCGAGGTGGTGCCTGGAGATATCGTTCACCTGTCCTCCGGCGATATGATCCCGGCTGATCTCTGCGTCCTCACATCCAAAGACCTGTATATCAATCAGGCCTCGCTCACCGGCGAATCACTGCCGGTCGAGAAGCACTCCCAGCATCCGGCTGATGCCGGTGACGGCATTTTTGAACAACAGAATCTCTGCTTCATGGGGACCAATGTCGAGAGCGGCACCGCTGAGGCACTCGTGTATGCGACCGGCCAGCACACCCAGTTCGGCTCGCTGGCATCCAAACTCTCGACGACCAGACAGCTCACCAGTTTTGACAAGGGCGTCGGGGCGTTCACCATGCTCATGCTCCGGTTCATCGCAATCATGGTGCCGCTCGTCTTCCTGATCAACGGCTTGAGCAAGGGCAACTGGCTGGAAGCCTTTCTGTTCGCCATGGCTGTGGCGGTCGGGCTGACCCCTGAGATGCTTCCCATGATCGT
>CAYOQW010000261.1:0-2309 GCA_964406175.1 uncultured Candidatus Saccharibacteria bacterium | reverse complement strand
CTTTGGGTTTGTAGACCTTTTCCGGGGGGATCACCAGCACCAGATAGCCGATGACGATCATGCCTAGGACGAATGCCAGGATGATGAAGAGCGCATAGAGCGGTTTGTCAAAGCGAGGGTTCAGGTCCATGAGCCAAGTTTAGCATTTCGATCATCAGAATTCATGGCTGGTGATGCTTTCGGGGGTGACACGAGCGTATGGGCCGGCGAAGTTGAAATCCGATATCGAGGAGTTAACTAGCCTATTTGCACGGTCATGGAGTGTTCTTGATGATCGTTGACAAGAAGGATCGAGGATCCAGACTGTTTGATGCCATTGATCGTGACAGAGGTCACTTCGTTCGCAGCTCCTGCTTTTTTGATCTCCAGATGGTACATGGTCTCACGGAAGCGATAGTGGACCTGATATGAGGTCCAGTCGGCAGGCAGACAGGGAGAAATTGTCAGTCGATCGACTTCCAGCCTAAGTCCGAGCAGGTTTTCCAGGATGAGCTGGTACATCCAGGAAGCGGAGCCGGTATACCAGGTCCAGCCGCCTCGGCCGGCATTGGATTCAACGCTGTAAACATCACCGGCCAGTACGTAGGGTTCGACTTTGTAGATGCTGCATGCATCACTGGTCAGACTGTGACGGATCGGATTGATCAGGTCGAGCAGCTCCCAGGCTTTTTTGCTGTCCTTCAGCATGGCAAAAGCCATGACCGTCCAGACCGCGGCATGGGTGTACTGGCCGCCGTTCTCTCTGACGCCGGGGACGTATCCTCTGATGTATCCGGGATCACTTGTGCCGGTGTCGAACGGCGGAGTGAATAACTTGATCAAGGCGTTCTTTCTGTTCACCAGCTGCTGGTCGACCTGGTCCATGGCTGTTCTTGCTCTCTCCTGTTCCGCCGCACCGGAGATCACGGCCCAGGACTGCGGGATCGAGTCGATCCGGCATTCGGCATTGGCAGCAGAACCGAGGACGTCACCATTATCAAAGTACGCCCGCTGGTACCATTTGCCATCCCAGGCATGGGTCTCGATATTCTGTGATAGTTTTTCTGCTTCGCTCAGATACCGGTTGACCGCCAGGTCATCATTACGCCTGGTTGCGGCTTTGGCCATGGACATCAGGACCTGGTACAGGAAAAAGGCCAGCCAGACGCTTTCGCCTTTGCCGTCCCGGCCTACCAGGTTCATACCGTCATTCCAGTCACCGCTGCCCATGAGAGGCAGACCATGAACGCCGAAGTTCAGTGCCCGTTCTACAGCAGCAACGCAATGTTCGTACAATGTTCCTGATTTTTCAGACAGCTGCGGCAGGTCGTAATAGGATTCCTGTTCCGGCTTCACGTCCGGTCCCTCGAGATAGCGAACGGTTTCCTCCAGGATCCCGGTGTCACCGGTCTGCTCCACATAGCGGCAGGTGACCAGGGGCAGCCAGAGATAGTCGTCAGAACAATGACTGCGAACCCCTCTATTGGACGGAGGATGCCACCAGTGCTGGACATCTCCCTCAACGTACTGATGGGCAGCATGCATCAGCAGCTGGTCTCTGACCAGCCGGGGCTGAGTATGTAGAAGTGACAGAACATCCTGCAGCTGGTCCCGGAAGCCGTAGGCTCCTCCGGACTGATAGTATCCCGAACGTCCCCACAGGCGGCAGCTGATGGTCTGGTACTGCAGCCAGCCGTTCATGAGGAAATTGACCGAGTCGTCGGGAGTCTGTATGGATACCGCACTGAGATTGTGTTTCCAGTATTCCCAGATGAGCTCCAGTTCATGATGCACAGAGGCGATGTCAGGGAACCGCTGTAGAATACTGCGGGCATCATCAGGGCTTTTCCCGGCACCAAAGGTGAACACAATTTCTTTTTCTTCACCCTCATCCAGCTCGGTGCTTACCTGCATGGACAGACAGGGATCATAGCCGGCTCCGGTCTTTCCGGACAGCCGGTCACGGAACAGAGCGGCTGGTGCGGCCAGGGTGCCGTTGCGTCCCAGGAACTCGAGGCGGTCGCCGCTGACAAAACGGGTGATCTCAGAAGAATCCAGGAACGCGACACGGCCTGGGAACTCCTTGTTGTACGGGTTTGAGGCCAGCAGTGCTCCGCTTTTGGGATCGACCTCGGTCGTGATATACATTTGATATTTATCCCGCAGCGTGCCCATGACCAGTTCGCTGTACGAGGTGGTGGACAGACGGCGTTTGCGGCCTGAGAGGTTTTTGAGTTTGAGCAAGGAAAATTTCACCGGGTGTTCGAGCGAAACAAAGACGGTTAATTGTGAGCTGATGCCATGTTCAATATGTTCAAAGACACTATAGC
>CAYOQW010000260.1:0-2313 GCA_964406175.1 uncultured Candidatus Saccharibacteria bacterium | reverse complement strand
CTGACGGGGATGTCCATAAATACTTCAACCCCTATGACAGTCCCTATGAAGCATTTATCACCTACATGAACGTGCTGAACGATATGATCGTACGCATCCAAAGCTAGTTCACCAGCAGGACAACATGAAACAACACAACGCTCCGGATCTCAGGCAGGAAACCCTCATCCGCAAAGAATGGCTGTTGCCTAATGGCCGGGGAGGCTTTGCCAGCAGTACTTTTTCAGGGATCAATACCCGCAAGTACCATGGGCTGCTCATCAGCGGTTTCGATGACAAAGGTGCGCGTTCGCTCTATGTGAGCGCACTTGAGGAAAAGATCATCATCGGCGATCATCGTTTCTTTTTTTCTGCTCATAAATATTATGCAGATGCCATTTATCCCAGAGGATTTGTGCATCTGATGGATTATGGGCAGGCACCAGGACTGGTGTGGTTCAAGTTTGGCAATTTTCAGGACTATGACCTGTCGGTCCTGAAGGTCATCCGGGTGAAAAAAGGGCAGGAGGCAGTTGAGATCGAATACTTCTTCCAGGGCACGGTGAAGGACGCTGTGTTTGCCGTGTATCCGCTGGTGACCGCCCGCAACGTCCATCAAGTGACGACCCAGGCACCCTATCATAGTGAACGGGGTGATGAATGGAACGGCACGCTTCCGTTCTCCTTCGAACGAGTTGGGCCCTCAGTCGACGGCTGGCACGGCATTGCCATGAAAAACAAGATAAATAGCCGTACTTGCCTGATCCGGTCGAGCGCATCTGAATACACGGATAAACAGGACTGGTATCACAGTTTCCAGTATGACAGAGAGATGGAGAGGGGGTACGAATATGTCGAGGACCTCTACTGCCCCGGCAAGTTCGTCATCGGCGGCGACCAGCTGAAGAAGCCTCTTCGGCTCATATTTTCGCTCTCAGAAGGACAGGGAACTAACGAATCGGCAGTACCCGCTTTTGAGGGTTCCAGGCTCGAAAGTCAGGAAGTGTTTCGCAGTATTACCAGCAGAGAACCGGTTTCACCTGACATCGTTACTCGCTGGAAGGAAAAGCTCACAGCACAGGCAGATGACTTCTGGGTCGAGAACCCGGCGGGGAATACCGGCATTATTGCCGGGTATCCCTGGTTCGGTGTCTGGAGCCGGGATATGCTTCAGTCCATGGAAGGGCTGCTCCTCAGTCTCGGTCAGCACGCCAGAGCCAAAGAGATGCTCCTTTCACTTGCGCTGCAAACACGGGGTGGCCTGGTGCCGAATATTCTGGAAGAGTCTGAAAAACGCTATGAATTCCTGGGGGACAGCTCGCTGTGGTTCATGGTTGCCGTCTTTCAGTACATGAAGGCCACGAGTGACCGGTCAACGCTCGAATCCCTCTGGCCTGCAGTGCAGGACGTGATCGCCAGGTATCTCCATGATTCAGGTGAACATCCCATCATGGGTGATGACGGTTTGATCGTGCTCAGCCATGACGGCAGCAAAGCTGCTACCTGGATGGATGCGGTCATCGGCGGGCAAGCCATCACCCCGCGCTACGGCAAACCCGTCGAGATCCAGGCGCTCTGGTACAACGCGCTTTGCATGCTTGATTATCTGTCAGGCGCCTACCAGCTATCGTATCCCCTGGCAGCGGATGCAATCACCGGTCGAGGTTTTTCCGATCTGAAAACTCTCAGTTCCAGGGTCAAAAGATCGTTCATTTCTCAGTTCGTGCATCCTGAAAGCGGATCTCTCGCTGATGTGATCAAGGATGATGCTGCGAACTGGCAGGTACGGCCGAACCAGCTCTTTGCCGCTGGATTGCCGTTCCCTCTGCTGTCGAAACCCCAGACGAAGAACATGCTCGCTGTTGTTCAGTCCGAGCTTATGACCCCGTGGGGATTGAGAACCCTCTCGCCTAAAGACCCGCAGTATAAAGGCTATTATGGCGGCGCTCAGGTAGAACGCGATCGCGCGTATCATCAAGGCACGGTATGGCCCTGGCTGCTGGGGATGTACATCCGGAGCGTCAGATTTGCTGAAGGGCCCAAGGGTTCCGAGGCCTGCGTGCAGAGAGTACTCACCGCGTTCTTTTCGCATCTGGAATCACTGGGCATCGAGTATATTCCTGAGATCTTCAGTGCGGACGATGGCCATCCTGACGGCGCTTTCCATCAGGCATGGAGTATTGCTGAGATTTTAGGTATCATATCGGATGAAAAGATAGCTACGGTCAAAAAGAAGCAACAACCAAAAAGGAGAAAGTCAGCATGAAAGCCAAAGCAGACATTTGTTTTGAAGTGAGCTGGGAAGCGGCCAACAAGGTAGGCGGCATCTACACG
>CAYOQW010000259.1:0-2326 GCA_964406175.1 uncultured Candidatus Saccharibacteria bacterium | reverse complement strand
CATGGCGTCACCGCCGCGTCTGCCGCCGAGGGCGTCGCTGTCGTGGATACGACCGTGCATGTTTCAGCTGTGCATGCAGACCATGGTGAACAGCTCGCCGGGGTGATCCCTGGCGCGTCTGGTGCTAGTGCTGTAGAGAGCGGTGCGGTGCTGGACGACCGGTTCACGAACAAAACAGATGGCACAGTCTCGCTGACCATGGACTGGACCCTGGCGGAGCTTAGACAGGCTGCTGGTCCTGATGGATTTGCTACGGTGGCTGAATTGGTGCACGAAAAAATGCAGCATATCGACTGGGCCTATCAGCATGATCAGGCCTGGCAGGGGAGCGCATCGCTCCATCAGCTGGCTGCGGAACTGAAGCTCAGCCACGTCGACCTGACGGATCCAGTAGACCGGGCGAACCTGGAAAAAGCCTTGACCGACTATTACACCAAATTTGTCCCAGTCGGAAATGGTCTGGACGTCCGTACCGGTGCAAGCCTGCAGACGGCTCGGGATTCAGCCATCGCGGTAGGTGGTACGGAGTCAAAGGGCATTTTTCAGTTAGCAGATGGTACCCGGGTTCTGCGGTTCGAGGGGAAAGTGGCAGACAATATCGCACTTCTTCCAAAAACGCTCCACGGTGGCACTACCACAGCTTTGTTGCCTGATGAATTTACGGCGCTCAAAGGGCTGACCGCCGTCAACGAGGATGCGAGAGCAGCTGAGTTTGCTGCCGGACTGGCTGCAGCGGGGTCTCTGGGGACCTATGAGAAAGCAGCAGCTACCGACCTGTTGAGTTTTGGCATAGCACCCGCTGAACTGGCGACCTTGAAAACAGCTATCGGACAGTTCTTGTTCGGGGTAGATGAAAAGGCTCTCGATCAGGCGACACAGGCCGCTCTCGGTGGCAATGAGGTGGGACATACAGCTTATTTTGATTCGGCCCGCTTCGTCCAGAGCGGCGGAGGCAGGCCGGTCGTATACCTGACCGTCGAGACCAATACCGGCATTTTTGTCGAAGTGAGAGTGTATCAGGACATTAATGGGCATTTCATGGCAGACAAGCCTGATAATTTCATGCTTCTCCTTCAGAATACCGGTTCTTCATCGTTCAGTGCTACGGATCGATCGTATTATGGCGTGAATCCGAACCATGACGGCAGGCTACTGGGGGGTTTTGATGATTCCAGTGCTCTGGCCGCTGGGCAGCCCTGGCGGAGAGCGGTATCACTCGAGGCGTTCCATCACACCCCTGGAGGGACAGATGATAGAACGCACGTTCAGGAACAGATAGAGCATCAGATGCAGCAGGTATTTGAGTCCGCCCAGGGTGAAGCCAATACCGACAATCAGGCGTTCGTGGATCGTATGACACTGGCGCATGTGGCGCTCGAAGTGCTCGGTAACGATAAGACTCTGGCGCAGTTCGAGCATACCGATAAGCCGCCGGCAGGGTGGAACTGGGTGGCTGCATCAGAAAAATTCGTCTATGAAGATGGTAGTACCTACTCGCCCTCGATCGGCACTACTCCCGCCAAACTGCACCTGCAGGCTTCTAATGCAGATATCTGGCATGATCCGAACGCCTACCACAAAGCAGGCGAGGATGCCGTCGGTGGCATGATACACGTCGGTGGCAAAACGTATGACCGACCATTCCTGAATGCTGCCGGTGGCGAGCACATGCTCGATGCTCTGCTCGGGGGACACAATGACCCGACCAGTCTCGCTGGGATGAGAGAGCTCATGGAAGCGGCGATCGTCGGCTCCCGCTGGTCCGATGAGCTGAACCTGAACCTCTTCATGGGTTTGACCGACCTGTCGCTCCGGGGTTTGCCGCCTGCAGAATGGGCAGGAAAATTGTCGAAACTCTATGAGATCGAAGGTAAATATGTTGCGGTCCAGGACTGGACCCGGGATAATAATCCCACGCTCAATGCCCCTGACTACAAAGCAGACGGCAGTCTCAACTGGAAAGACCTGAATCTCGATACGAATACGACATCCGGCTGGTGGTTCAGCTTGAGAGGGCATCCTGATCAGGCTGTGTTCATCAAGGATTCGACCTTGCATGTATTGTTCATGAGAGGCGGTGAAATAGTAGAGGTACCCAAGCAGAACAAGCAGCCAGAGGGACACACCCCAGGAGCTGGTTCAGGACAGGGTGGGCATACTCCCGGCGGGGGCAGCGGGCAAGGTAACGGAAATGGTAATGGCGGCAGTGGGCAATAGATGCTAGGTGTTAATGATCCGTCGATATAGTATTGATTATTAGATAAAAGTCAGACATAATGAAGCATAAATATTAATTAATTAACATAATTATTTAATTCTATTTCGT
>CAYOQW010000258.1:0-2346 GCA_964406175.1 uncultured Candidatus Saccharibacteria bacterium | reverse complement strand
GTGTTTGCACAATGTGCATTGGTGTCATCCCGGGCTTTGACCCGGGATCCAGAAAGTAAAAAGGAAAGATGGATTCCGGCTCGGGGGCCGGAATGACAAAAAGTTCCCCCATACTTACATAAGGAACAAGTCCATGCTCGACATGTTTTTCTCTCCCAAGTCTGTCGCGGTCATCGGGGCATCCAAAGACCCCAGCAAAGTCGGTCATATTGCCCTGAAGAATATCGTTGAAGGCGGTTTTGAAGGCGTGATCTACGCCATCAATCCAAAGGAAACCGAGATCCTCGGCAAACCGTGTTTCGCCTCGATCAAGGATGTCCCCGGTGAAGTTGAGCTCGGCGTCGTGGTCGTCCCGGCCAAGTTCGTACTCGATGTGGTCAAGGAATGTGCTGAAAAGAAGCTCAAGGGCCTCATCATCATTTCTGCAGGCTTCAAAGAGACCGGCAAAGCTGGTGCCGATGTGGAAAAAGAGATCGGCCGCGTGGCAGCAGAAGCCGGTATGCGTATCGTCGGTCCCAACTGCCTCGGGCTCATGGATACCGGATCCAAACTGAACGCCTCGTTCGTCGGTGCTCTGCCTCCCAAAGGCAATGTTGCCTTCATCTCCCAGTCTGGTGCCCTGTGCTCTGCCGTACTCGACTGGTCACATTCGGCACACATCGGTTTTTCCAAGTTCGTCAGCACCGGCAACAAGGTAGACGTTTCAGATCCGGATCTGCTCCAAGCTCTCGAAGAGGATCCCAATACCGAAGTCATCATGATGTATGCAGAGGATATCCTCACCGAACGGCGTTTCCTCCAGGCCGCCGAGAGTGTCACCCGCAAAAAACCGGTGATCGCCCTGAAATCCGGCCGCAGTGCTGCCGGTATGCGTGCGATCTCGTCCCACACTGGCTCACTTGCCGGTGATGATGTCGCGTACACGCTGGCCTTCAAGCAGACCGGTGGTATCCGCTGCAAGACTATCGATAATCTGTTCACGCTTGCCAATGCATTTTCCAAGCAGCCGCTCCTGAAGGGCAAACGCATTGCGGTCATCACCAATGCCGGCGGCCCGGGCGTCATGGCGACCGATGCCATTGAGGAAAAAGGACTCGAGCTGGCTCAGATCTCCGAGGAGACCAAGGCGACCCTGAAGACCTTCCTCCCGGCAGCAGCCAATACGAACAACCCGGTCGATGTGCTGGGTGATGCCCTGCCTGACCGTTATGGTTTTGCAGTCGAACATGTCCTGGCAGACAAGAACGTCGATGGTGTGATCGTCATCCTGACCCCACAGGCTATGACCGATATCATCGGTACCGCCGAGCTGATCGGCCAGAAGAGCAAGGACTGCGGCAAACCAGTCCTGTGCTGCTGGATGGGTGATCATGATGTGCGGCCTGCCTTTGAAGTCCTCGCCAAGTACAAACTCCCCAACTATGCCTATCCGGAAAATGCCGTCTATGCATTCCAAAAGATGTTTAGCTATTATCAGCGTATCCAGGCTCCAGAGCGCAGCTGGGTCATCCCCACGGATCGTGCTGAGAAACGTGATTCCCGTTGTGTCGAGATCATCCAGACGGCCAAGGCTGAGGGACGTACGACGCTCAATGAGTTCGAGGCACGGTATATCGTGTCGATCTATGGCGTCCCCGTGGCACCACATGCCCTCGTACAGACCTTCGATGAAGCGGTCAAAGCCGCCGAGCATATCGGTTATCCACTCGCCATGAAGATCGTATCACCGGATATCCTGCATAAGTTCGATGTCGGCGGTGTCCGCATCAATATCATGAACCACGAACAGGTCCGCGATGCCTTTACCGGCATCATGACCTCCTGCAAGAAAAACGTTCCAGATGCCCGGATCGACGGTATCCTCATCGATACCATGGTGCAAGGCCAGAAAAAAGAGATCATCCTCGGCATGAAACGCAATCCTCAGTTCGGACCCATGCTTATGTTCGGACTGGGCGGTATCTTTGTCGAGATCCTGAAGGACGTGGCTTTCCGCCTCGTACCGCTCCAGGAATCAGATGCACTCTCCATGATCAGTGATATCAAGTCCTACAAGCTTTTGACCGGTGCTCGAGGCGAATTGCCTTCAGACATCAAGGCCATCGCCAAGACGCTCGTCGCACTCTCGGGCCTCGTCATCGACTTCCCGGAGATCAAAGAGCTCGACGTTAATCCCTTCATGGTCAAGCCGGAGGGAGAAGGTGCCGTCGGCGTAGACGTAAAGATCCTGATTGGATAGTTTGATTCTCGTACGTGACGTTCAGAGAGGAGGACACAGGTCCTCCTCTCTTCGTGCCCGTATTCCAGTTACGATTGCAACCCTTTGAGGTGAAAGGAGAATACCTC
>CAYOQW010000257.1:0-2354 GCA_964406175.1 uncultured Candidatus Saccharibacteria bacterium | reverse complement strand
CACCAATGCCATGTCCAAACTGGAAGAAGGTGAATCAGCTGCCATGCAGATCATCATCCGTCCGGTCGGCCGGGCCTGGCAGACCAAGGGCACCAAAATAATCCATGGCCTCTATGACAAGACGCGGGCCTCTGAGAACAAACAGGGCGAACAGCTCACCTCAGGTGAACAGGAAACGGTCCGAGCTATCGAGAACTGCATATCCAAGCCGGGGTTCGAGTCGGTCATCCGCCTGGTCACGACAGCATCGACCGAAGTAAAGGCGAACCTCAATCTGTCCCATATCATCGCCGCGTTCGAACAGCTCAATACTGTCGACTACAATCGTCTGAACCGTAAAAGAAAGTTCAATAAGAAGAAGTTTTTCAACTCCTATATTTTCCGCTACTTTCCTCTGTTCAACTTCTATCCAAAAACGTGGTTGCTGCTGCTCAATCCGATCTTCCACCGGCACTGCGGCCAGCTGATGATCTTCAATACCGAGGAACTGGCCAGCCTGTACCATCTTCCCAATAAGCTCATCGGGACCCCCTCGATCGACTGGCTGAAGGCCAAACGGGCGCCGGCACCGGTCGAGGTGCCGACCCTGCTGAAAAAGAATGACATGATCGCTGAGGTCAAGCAGGAGGTCATCGCCTCGGACCGCTCTATCCTCGGCTACAATCAATACCGCGGCAAGAAAAAAGAGATCTGCATCCTCAGAGAAGATAAGCGCAGGCACATCTACAGCATCGGCCGCACCGGTATGGGAAAATCCGTTTTCATGGAAAATCAGATCTATCAGGATATCGCGAACGGTGAAGGTGTCTGCGTCGTCGACCCGCATGGTGATCTCGCCCGCAAGTGCCTGAGCTTCATACCAAAATCCAGGATCGAAGATGTCGTCTACTTCGACCCTTCTGACATCGACCGGCCTATGGGACTCAATATGCTGGAGTTCGACAATCCTGACCAGAAAGACTTTGCCGTTCAGGAAATGGTCGCCATCCTGTACAAACTTTTCGCCGACTTTATCGGTCCCCGTTTTGAGCATATTGTCCGCAATTCCATGCTGGCCATCATGGACCATCCGGACGGCGGCACGCTCGTGGAAATGATGAGGATCCTCACGGACGATGACTACCGCGATGAGTGTCTGGAACACGTCACCAATCCGCTCGTCCGGGCCTTCTGGCAAGAAGAAATGGCCCAGCAGGTGCAGTTCCATAAGTCCGAGATGCTCGGTCCGGTACTCTCCAAGTTCGGCCGTTTTGTATCCAATGACATGATGCGCAATATCATCGGACAGACCAAATCATCGTTCAATATCCGCGACATCATGGATAATAAAAAGATCCTGCTCATCAACCTCGCCAAAGGAAAAGTCGGCGACATCAACTGCAACCTGATGGGTATGATCATCGTGTCCAAGATCCTGATGGCAGCCCTGGCCCGCACTGACATACCGGAGGATCAAAGAGCTGACTTCTACCTCTATGTCGACGAATTCCAGAATTTCGCTACCGAAAGTTTTGCCACCATCCTCTCTGAAGCACGCAAATATCACCTGAACCTGAACGTGACCCATCAATACGTCGGCCAGTTGAAAGAAGAGATCCAGAAGGCTGTGTTCGGCAACGTGGGAACATTCATAAGTTTCAGGATCGGTGCTCCGGACGCAGAGCTGGTGACCAAAGAGTTCAAACCGCAATTTGACGAAACTGATATGCTGAACCTGGAAAAATACACCTGCTACGTGAAACTGCTGGTAGACGGTGTGGCAACGAAACCATTCAGCATGCACACCTACCCGCCGGTCCACAATAAAGGCAAGGACCACACAGACCAGATCATTCAGCTTTCACGACTGCGCTATGGCCGCGGTAAAAAAGAAGTTGATGCGGAGATCAGACATCGCGGCCGCTTTGACATGCTGGTCTAAGGCGTCCCGAAGACATCAACAGCATCGTGGGCTTTTACCTGAACTGAATAGCGATACACACTTTGAGCCAGACCAAGCAGCGCGAACGTGGCCCAGAGCGAAGTACCGCCATAGCTGATCATGGGCAGCGGGATGCCGGTTACTGGCATGATCCCGAGGTTCATCCCGATATTGATGAAATACTGTGCGCCCAGGATACTGAATATACCGATGCAGAGGTAGCGGCCGAAATTATCGACCGCGCCCTGCGAGATCCGTACAATGCGCCAAAGCAGAACGGAGACAAGAACCAGCAGTATCGTTGCCCCGGCCAGCCCCATTTCCTCAGCTATAACACTGAATATGAAATCAGTATGTCTGACCGGCAGGAACTTGAGCTGACTCTGTGTGCCCTGCCCCAGACCAACACCGCTGAAGCCACCAGCACCGATAG
>CAYOQW010000256.1:0-2378 GCA_964406175.1 uncultured Candidatus Saccharibacteria bacterium | reverse complement strand
TTTCATGGGTCGCCCTGATGGCATTGGCCTCTGTCGCGATCGCCGCTTCGGCCAGCTTGGTCCTGCTTTCTGCGACCTTGACGCCGGCATGGGCGATCCGCCCTTCCAGTTCCACGTCGTGGGCACTCAGCGCAACCGCTTTCCCACGGTCCATCGCGGTCAGGCGCCCATGGGAATCGGTAGAGAGCGTATGAGAAAGCCCGGCGCCCTCGATCCCCAGATCCTTCGCCCAGGCATGTGTCGCATTCTGAAGTCCTTCCTCATACACAGCACGTACCGCTTCTACCTGGCTTCGTACTTCATTGCGGGTCCGCATCGCTTTGTCCATCATGCGGAGAGCCTGCAGAGCGCCTACTTCACTGGCCAATCTGCCGAACTCACCCATCTGGGCAACGTCAGCGCCCGTGATCTCAGCACGCGTGCCCACCTGAGCCCCGAATTCCCTTGCTGATTCACGTATCTCGGCACCGACGTCAGTGATCTCCCGACCGAAAACCTGAGCGAACTGGGCAGCACCGACACGGGTACGCGACAGGCCTTTCTTCACGATCCGCTGGGCAGCATCAACTCTCTGTTCGATCCTCTCTCCAGCATACCCGATCGTCTCCATCGCTGAGGGAGATAGAGGAAATGAGTCGCCCAGAGATAAAGCCAGGGTGTTGTCGCGGGATCGTGAAGTATCCATGTGCGGTATCCAGTTACACGAGTACAAATGTACAAAAAAACTAGCCTATCCGATCAACCATTCTGGTTTTCGCTGAGCTAGTTCTGCTTTGTGTTTCTGATTTCGCACGGTTTTCCCGGTCTCACGCGACTCTGTGAGATTTATCCGAGTATGTTATTGTAACCCCGGTTGCATAATACTGTCAACATGCCGGGGTGCATCCCCCGTTTGATCACCACCACGGAACAACCGTCGACCCCGCAGTAATATGCAGAGTGTACACCTGTGCTACAATTAGTGCAACTATAGCAACATAATCAACTGATGCAATATCTACAGCTTGAGTTTCTCAGAAGGTATGCTATACTCATCTGGATTTTGTGAAAGGTCAGAGACCTCAAACCAAGTCAAAATATCTAGTTGTATCGTTAAATCAGGACTCTGGGGGACGCACCTCCTCTGGATTTCCCGAGAAAGGAGCCTATCCATGGTGCTCAAAACTCAAGCCAAGCAGAAGCTGATCACGGATTTCGAGATCCACAAGGGCGACACCGGTTCGCCAGAGGTCCAGATCGCACTGCTCACCGAAAAGATCAATCTCCTGACCCTCCACTTGAAGCAGCACACCAAGGACGAACATTCCCGCCGTGGCCTGCTGAAAATGGTCGGACAGCGCAGACGTCTCCTGGCCTATCTCGGCAAGAAATCTGCCGACCGCTATAAAAAACTGATCAAAAAACTTGGCCTACGCAAATAATTCCCTGGCAGTATTCACCCCTACCGCTCAATGCACTGACGACCAGTGTGCATTGAGTTAGTGGTGTATCCAGCAGCTATGACCGTACTTTCATCTAAACAAGGGTATATATGATCCATCGTGTCGAAGGCCTCGTCGCAGGCCGCATGCTCAGTCTCGAAACAGGACTTCTGGCCCCTCAGGCAGAGGGTTCTGTCACCGTACGGTACGGGGACACGATCGTCCTCACCACCGTCGTCACCGCCAACAAGCCTACCACTGCCGACTACTTCCCCATGTCGGTCGAGTTTGCTGAAAAATACTATTCCGCTGGCAAGATCAAAGGCAGCCGCTTCGTGAAGCGTGAAGGCCGCCCGTCTGACTGGGCCATCCTGGCAGGCCGTATTACCGATCGCACGCTCCGCCCCCTGTTCCCGAAGGAAGCCCGCAATGACGTCCAGGTCGTCTCGACCATCCTCTCCATCGACTTCGAGAACGAACCCGAGACCCTCTCGGTCATCGGTGGTTCCGCTGCTCTCGGATTGACCGGTGCTCCCTTTGAGGGGCCCGTCAGCGCGGTCAAGGTCGGCTATGTCGACGGTCAGATCATCCTCAACCCCACGGTCACCCAGCTGGAAGCCAGCACACTGGACCTCCTGGTCTCCGGTACCGCTGACGCTATCGTCATGGTAGAAGCCGGCGCCAAGGAAGTGGACGAAGCGATCATGGTGCAGGCCTTGGGCCTGGCTCATGAAGAGATCAAGAAGATCTGCGAACTCCAGAAACAGTTCCTCGCCAATTTCACCATCGCACCCAAGGCATTCACCTGCCGCGACGTCACCGACGCGACCATGCAGATGCTGAAAGAAAAATACAGCGCCAAGGTTCTTGATCGCCTGAACGCTACGATCTTTGATGGCCAGTATCCTGACCTGAAGGTCAAGCACCTCTTCAATGACTACCAGAGCGAGCTGAAGG
>CAYOQW010000255.1:0-2380 GCA_964406175.1 uncultured Candidatus Saccharibacteria bacterium | reverse complement strand
CATCTGAAGGCTACATTTTTCCTGACCGGTTCCTGGGTGGAGCATTATCCGGAGCTGACACTGGCTATAGTCCAGGCAGGTCATGAGATCGGAAATCATACCTATACCCATCCGTATCTGACCAGGATCAGTGATGCAGCTATCAGAGAGGAGCTATCACGGACCGATGATCTGGTTTTTAGTACGACCGGGCAAAGCACGAAGCCCTATTTCCGACCGCCGTATGGTGATCGGAATACACACGTGCTTGAAGTGGCGTATGAAGCGGGATACCGTGGGGTGTATTGGACCATTGATGCGTTGGACTGGAAAGAAAGCGAAGGGATGACCACAGACGAGGTCAAGGACCGGATCTACGCCCGGGTCGGTCCCGGAGCGATCATCCTGATGCATATGGGTGATACGTTGACCGGGCAGGTGCTCGACGAAGTGATCACGGTGCTGGAAGATCGGGGCTATAGCCTCGTCCCACTTTCAGCAGGTATATAAAGACAATCAAAAAAGCACCTATTTTTTAATGAACAGGTGCTTTGGGTTAGTTATTATGGAAGAGAGGTTCTTTTGTTACGCTTTCTTACTTGAGACTTTTCTAATTTTTGTTTTATTGTTTAGAGATTTCTCTCTTTTCTTAGTTGAATGGTAGGGAGATGATCTCAATGTAACGATCAAGTCCATCTTCCTACCATCAGGGTCGAAAAGAGTTTTTGGTAGTTTTAGGTAGATTTGCGTAGGGCTTTAGCTATAAGTCCTATACTACTATCATGCTTGCCAAAAGCTTTTTTTGGCGCGAGATGTAGAAGGTTTTGCTAAAAAACCTCTCTTCCTTTTTACTCCCGACGCTACGAAGCCATCAGACACTCTTTCTTTTCTTCAGGTTCCTATGGTAGTATACCGGAAGCAAGAGGAGATGTTTTTGGCGGGTAGCAGGGAGAACTCTGCTGATGAGGGGTCCAGTCTCGGGGGGTATAAGGACGCAATAAATGCGACTCCCGAACTTCCACCTCACAAGCAGAATTCCACCTGCTATCGTTGTCTGCATCGTCGAGATGATGTTCTATAAATGTGCGTTGATTTGCGTTTCGCGGCTTCCCTGTCCTTATCAATTCGCTACACTATAGCACTATCAATATCTCATGTCAATAGTATCTTCAAGAATTATTCTGTGGGTCCGTGTCTGAACGGGAACTGATCGATTAATAAGCAGATCATATGGCTCTCTATCTCACGTATCGTCCTCAGGTATTCGGTGATGTGGTCGGGCAGGCACATATCGTCAGGACCCTGCAGAATGCTTTGAGGGATCAAAAAATCGGGCATGCTTATCTGTTTACCGGCCCCAGGGGTACAGGGAAGACGAGTATCGCCAGGATACTGGCAAAAGCTGTCAACTGTGGATCGCCGTCTGTGAGCGAGACAGGGCTCGAGCCTTGCGGTCAGTGCCATGCCTGTCTGTCTATTGCACAGGGTAATGCGCTGGATATCATTGAGATCGATGCTGCTTCGAATACCGGCGTCGACAATATCCGGGATCTGCGGGAAAAGATCAGTTTTCGGCCGACGGAGTTGAAATACAAGGTCTACATCATCGATGAAGTGCACATGCTGAGCAAGGGGGCGTTCAACGCCCTGCTCAAGACGCTGGAGGAGCCGCCTGAGCATGCGATCTTCATCCTGGCCACCACCGAACCCTATGAAGTACCTGCAACGATCATCTCCCGATGCCAGCGGTATGATTTCCGATATCTCCTCCATGAACAGATCGTTGAGCATCTCCTCAGGATCGCCCAAAAGGAAGGTACTTTACTGGAAAAGAATGCAGCTGAGTATATCGCCCGGCTGTCCCATGGAGCGCTCAGAGACGCTCTGTCGCTCCTCGAGCAGATCATGTCGTATCAGAAGGGAACGATCACAGGGGACGATATCAAGAGTGCACTGGGGATACTGGACCAATCGCAGATATCCTCATTCTTTTCGCTGCTTGGTGCACAGAAGACAGGCGAAGCGATAGCAACTGTGCACAACCTTTCTGAAAACGGGCAGGATATGGGGCAGTTCATCAAGAGCTGTATAGAGTACGGCAGACATATACTCCTCACCCAGCTGAGCGGCAAAGCGTATCTCGACCTGCTGCCGATGAGCAAAGAAGACGCCGCAGCGGTCCTGGCAGATACGAAAGTGATCGGGACTGCCGGTCTCCTTGAATTCATGAAGAAGCTCCTCGAGGTGAAGAATCAGCTCCGCAAAGCGGATAATGTGTTGGTTCCTATTGAGCTGGCGCTCATGCAGTCCTTTTCGGCTTTCGCCGCAGGCCCTGTCGTGGCTGTTCCAGCTGTGACCGCAGCGGTTACTCCTCAGGCGACCGCTCAGAAGCCTCCAGCTG
>CAYOQW010000254.1:0-2392 GCA_964406175.1 uncultured Candidatus Saccharibacteria bacterium | reverse complement strand
AACAAAAATAGCAGTACGACCAGTGCACAAATAGTAACACCCAGCGAGCGGGTGAATACCGCTCGCTGGGTGTTACTATTTGTGCACTGGTCGTACTGCTATTTTTGTTAGGGTACCTGTTCCTCTACCGCCAGGGCAAGAACGCACGAGCGGTCAAGACGCTGAACGAAGTACTGAGCCGGGAAATGACAGAACTTTCCCGGGCCACAGACGCGGCCAAGATGAATGAGGACAAGTATCACAATCTGTACGCCTCGATGAATGAGGGCGTAGCCCTTCATCAGATAATCCAGGACGATCATGGCAAAGCGATTGACTATCTGATCATCGATACCAATCCCGCCTTTGAAAAGATCACTGGTATCAAAACCGCGGATGCGGCCGGTAAAAAAGCCTCTGAACTTTACAAGTCGGATCCTCCCCCCTACCTGGAGATCTACGCCAAGGTCGCAGACTCTCGTGTCCCCGTCCAGTTCGATACCGACTATGCTGCCATGAAAAAGTGTTTTCAGATCTCGGTCTCCTCCCCGAAAGAAGGATTTTTTGCCACCATCTTTGAAGATATTTCTGAAAACAAAAAGAATGAAAATGAACTAAGAGAGAGCGAAGAAAAATACAAAAAAGCCTTTGCTATCAGCCCGGATTCCATGGCCATCACCCGCCTCCGCGACGGTATGTACATCTCGGTCAATGACCGGTTCGAGGGTGTCTCCGGCTATCGACCGGACGAGGCGATCGGCAAATCGTCATTCCAGATCGATATCTGGGCCAGCCAGGAAGAACGCCAGAAATTTATGGACGAATTGAACAAGAACGGCATCGTGACCAATTATGAAACCACCTTCAAGAAGAAACATGGAGAGCACGTCCAGGGTCTGCTCTCTGCGGTCATCATGGATCTGCATGGAGAGCCTCATCTCCTCAGCATGACCCGCGATATCACGGACCGCAAGCATGCAGAGGACGTCGTACGGCAAGAGCAGGCTCTGAGCAGAGCCATCATCGACAGTATTCCCGGTGCCTTCTACATGCTGGACGAGAACGGCCAGTACGTGCGGTGGAACGCCTATCAGCGCGACGAGATCGTCGGCCGTCCGGAGGATGAAGTGTCCAGCGTCAATGTGGCCCTGACCATCCACCCCGATGACCGGGCTATGGTCCAGGAACGCATCGTTAATGTCCTGAAGGATGGCAAAGAGGAGACCGTTGAAGCCAGAGTCGTCCTCAGGGGAGGACCGGAGTCCCGCTGGCTGCTCATGACCGGGAGGCGAATGATCATTGACCAGAAGCCCTACCTTGTCGGTATCGGCATCGACATCGACGAACGCAAAAAGGCCGAGCAGGAGCTCGCACAGAACAATGAACGCCTGGCAACACTGAATAAATTCACGATCGACCTGTCACTCGTGGCATCCGATGCCGAGATCGAGACCGTCATCAATCGGCAGATCAAGGAGATCGTCGGGGCAGATATGGCCGTGTTCTCCAAATATGATCCTGATGCACGCTCACTGACCGCCCAGACCTATGATATGGAATCCGGGCTGCTCCAAAGAATTCTAGGAACGCTCGGCGACCCCAAAGGCCATGTCAAAGCGACTGTCTCGGACGACATTTATACTGAGATCACCCGAGATCCGATCATGTACAGGAATACTCTCCATGACGCCACGCTGGGTGCGATCCCGCAACCCGTCGCCATGGCCATGCAGGCTCTGCTCCAGGTAGACCGGTTCATCGCTGTCTGCTTTGTCGTCGACAAGAAGCTGTATGGTACAACACTGCTCGCTCTGAAAAAAGATCAGGCCGATCCATCCAGAGCCATCCTGGAGAACTACCTGTTCCTGGCGGCGGTGACCCTGCGACGCCGACAGGCAGAAAAAGAACTGGCTGAAAGCGAAGAAAAATACAAAAAAGCTTTTGCGATCCTGCCTGACTCTCTGTCCATCACCCGGGTACGGGACGGCATGTTCATCTCGGTCAGCAACGGCACCGAAAGGATCTCCGGGTACAAGCCAGAGGAAATGGTCGGCAAGACCTCTCTCGAGGTGAACATCTGGACTGATCTGGCCGCTCGTCAACGGTTCATGGAAGATATACAGAAAAACGGTCTGGTACTGGACTTTGAATCAGTATTCAAAAAGAAAGATGGCAGCCTCGCCAATGGTATGATCTCTGCCTCGCTCATGGAACTGAATGGTGAACCTCATCTGCTCAGCCTGATGCGGGATATCACTGAACGCAAGAGAGCAGAGCTGGCACTGAAGAACAGCGAGGGACGGTTCCGGACCATGTTTGAACAAAATGCCGCGGTCATGTTGCTGATCGAACCCGAAACCGGGGCTCTGGTGGATGCAAACCTGTCCGCTGAACAGTTCTATGGCTACACTAT
>CAYOQW010000253.1:0-2395 GCA_964406175.1 uncultured Candidatus Saccharibacteria bacterium | reverse complement strand
CCATATCTCCAAGTATGTCTCTAACGGTCAGTCCTGGGTAAAGAGCGTCAACGCCCAGCCCGGCGACACCGTTCCCTACCTGGTCATGGTCTGGAATTCCGGCAGCGCCGAGGCCACCGTGTCCGTCAATGACGTGATCCCACAGTTCAATCTGTTCTCCAGCCGCACGCAGGCCGGCTACGGCGTCCTGGCGGATACGACCATCGGCTACAGCGTCGGTTCCACCGAACCTGCCAATACCAGTATCCCCGCTGTCTGCGGCACGCATGCCACCACGGCTAATTATTCCTATATCGTCTATTGCGAAACTCTCCAGACCGAACACAGCGCCGGCACCTTTGCCGCCAACAATATCGCCTCCTTCGCCTCCGGCGGACAGGGCAGCTCACAGGCTGTGGTCCATGTCACCTACGCCTCCAGCGCCACCTATGAAAAGACCTTTGCCTGCAAGGACGGCTATACCTGCCAGGGCAACGGTACCGCGAATGATCCGTTCGAGCCCGGTGATTATGTCACCTATACGCTGACCGTTGATAATTCAACCGGTTCCTCTGCCATCGAGCATTATTCCATCATTGACGATATCTCAGACGTTCTCGCCTATGCTGACCTCGAGGCTGTTTCACCCGGCGGTGAGCTCCGCGGCAGCACCCTGGTCTGGGACAATGTCACCATCCCGGCTCACGGTATGGTCTCCGAGTTCTTTTCGGTCACGGTCCGCGACAGCTCGACCTGGACCCGCAGCGACTACATCATGAACAATGTGTTCGCGGGCACCAATGCGCCTCCTGCCTACCTCTTTGATCTCGAGATCACCAAGACCCCGAAGACCCAGACCATCAATTCCCCTGATATGCCTACCGGCACCACTGCCTCCTGGGATATCTATGTCGAGAACCGCAGCGCGGTGAGCTCCACGGTCAAAGGCCAGTATGTCGTGGTCAAGGACATGCTGGAGACCCTCGGGACCGGCGGCTTTGATTCCGTCAATGTCACCTCTTCCTATGGCTTCACCCTGGCCGGGATCGCCGACGGCGCAGCCACTATCCGCACCAGTTCCATCGGTGCCGGCGCCACGTCTACCTTCACCCTGACCGCTGCCAACCGCACTCATTTCACCGGCAGCTATACCAATGAAGCCCAGGCCTGGATCGGCCTCACCAAGTATGACAGCGACACCGCTCAGGTCACGATCCGTGCCACTCCTCTCACGCTCAAGGGTTTCGTGTTCCGTGATGAAAATGCGCCTCTCGGCAATGGCCTCATCGATGCCGGTGAGACCGGACTGGCCAATGTCCGCATTTCACTGAGAGATTCCATCGGGGAAGTCGCCTTCGACATGACCGATGCCCGCGGCTACTATGAATTCAACAATGTCACTCCTGACCAGAGTTACACCATCGTTGAGACCCAGCCTGCCCTGTACCGCAGCTCCTGGACCAATATCGATGGCCAGGTCGGCGTCGTTCCTGCCCAGAGTGGTTCGGTCATCAATGTCAACCCGACCGACATCAACCTCGCTGCCCTGTATGGCCAGACCCTTCGCTATGCCCAGTCCCAGCACACCTACAACTTCGGTGAAGTGCGCATGACCGGCGATGTGCAGATCAAGGTCTGGAACGTCGACACGACGCCCCGTACCCTGTTCACACCCGCCTCGATGCTCGGGGTCATGACCACAGGTCCTGAGTCCTACAGCAACTCGACCTCGAGCCAGAACAGCTATACCCTCAGTGCTGTGCCCACCGGCAGCTTCAATTCCGTCTTTGCGGTTACTCTCGGCTCCTGGACCGACGTCACGGACAGCACGACCGGCTGCAACCGCACCGCCACGGTCACCGAGAGCGGTACTGCGACCCTCAATCTCTGCCTGAACGGGACCTCAGCCCTCCATATCGACAAAGCGGTACTCGATCCTTCCACCCAGACCTGGGTCAAGTCGCTCAGCGCCCAGCCCGGCGATCAGGTCTCCTACAGCATCGTGATCTGGAACAACGGCACCAAGGCCGTCCGTCTCTCCGTTAATGATCTCGTCTCGGTCATGCCCTATGCTTCAGTCGCAGACCTTATGAGCATCGCTCAGATCGTCTCCCCGGTTGGGATGGCAGGCTTCCCCTATACCTCTGATGTCGGATATGACACTCAGTGCGCGAAGCCCGCGTTCGGCAGCACCATCTCGTCCTCCTGCCAGATCGTCATCAACTATACCCGTACGGTCGCATCGACCTATACCAGCGCCAATCACTACACCATCACCAATAATGCCAGCTTCACCAGCACCGACGGTAACGGCAGCTCGACCGCTCAGGTCGTGGTGGACTTCGCTTCCACCCTCGAGCAGGCCAAGTCAGTGGTCTTCAAGAATACCCAGACCACGCCCAGCAATGCCCGGCCC
>CAYOQW010000252.1:0-2396 GCA_964406175.1 uncultured Candidatus Saccharibacteria bacterium | reverse complement strand
CGCTGGGAGACAGCCCAGAAGCTGGTGGAGCAGGCCGCTGATCTGCTCATGGAGCATCAGGATCCCCGGGCTGCTGTGCTGGCGGTACCCGCGATGGAAGTGGCAGCCAATCAGGAAATGTGCGTCCAGGCTGCCTCGGAAGTCAAAGACATGCTTGAAAAAACACTTGCTCCGCAGATACGGTTGATGCAGGAGGCCGCTCGTACTGTCGAGACAGCTGCCAAAACATGGAACGCGACCGAGCTGGGGGCGACCGGGCTCGAGCGGTCAGAACAGACACTTAAGGATATGCTGGCCTCCCTGGCGCAGCTCAGGACAGACCTGAACAATGTTCCTGCCGTCCTGCAGGGCGACAATGCCGCTGCGATACAGAAGGCTTACGATCAGGCCCGTGTCAGCCTGAACAACGTACAGAGAGGTCTGGACGTGCTGCTGCAGCAGCGTCAGATGATCAATACAGCAGAAGCAGTGCGGACGAATGCCGCCAAGTTCGATACGATCCTCCCGGTAGGGAAAAACTTGGACGAAAGAAAGGCCGCGGCCAAGGCTGAGTCCGCGAATCTAGGGGTCACGATGAAGAATCATTTCAAGCTGATCCTGGACGCCTTCAGGGATCTGAACGATCAGCCGAAGGCCAATGAGCCAGCGACACTGGAACAACAGGTCAGTCTGACGGCCGCCCTGGGAAAAGCAATGGCAGAGGGGCAGACAGCACTTAAGAAAGCGGTAGAGGGAGTGCATTACCTCACGAGAGACCACCAGACCGCTCTCCTGGAAGCAGAGAAAAAGTTTAAAGAAAAGATCGACGCGATCGGGAGACGGCGTCTGGGTGAGCTCGATACAGCGATCACTGCGCTCGAACAGGCTCTCGCGGGTGTGACCGTGGCGGCAGAACCCGCAGTAGAGGCAGCCCAGCCGGCAGCTCGAGTAGAGCTAGGTCCTGATGGCCATGAGACTGAGGTGGTAGTTCAACCTCCCGTCGCTGCAGCAGCCGGAGGCATTAAAAAGGCCAGTACGGATCATGCCGCTGAATCGCCATTCGATTAATCTTGTTTTGTCCCCGCTTCCGAAGTCAATCCATACGAGGTACCACCGATGTCAGATCCCGATTTTGAACAACTTCCGCATATACGTTTCGAAAAGCCAGTAGATCTGCACCCGCCATCAGATCAGCAGGAATTTCTGCTGCTCGGTATGGGCGCAATTCTGGAAGCTCGCGGTGGTGTCGGAACTCTGCAGACGTTGCCACCTGATGTTGGTATGTACGGCTCGGATGTGAGTTTTGCTGACTTGTGGCGCGTCATGCCGGATGAATGGGAAGGTGCGTTCTATGTAGTGGGGAGGACTTCCGGCAAATGGGAACGTCAGACCTGGAAGAAGGTTGGAGAAAAGGTAGTCTGGAAAGAAAAATCGCCGCAGCTCATCGTAAATGAACATGGTGAAGTGCAGCCGCCGTTCAAGACCGCCATGGGTACTCATGCCTTGATCGACGTGCCAACTGGTGGGAGTGAGATCACGGAGGTGACGGCAACTTCAACGGCAGGTGAGCATACTTGGCTGGGACTGCAATGTTCCACGGCTGCAGAGTTGATGCATCATTTGAAAGCCAATATTGAGTTGCGGAGAAGTGGCGTCAAGTCTCGTCTGGTCGTGATGGTTTTGTCGCGATCGCTGGCAAAATGGGTGGAAGCCGAAGTCGTCACCTTGACAGAGAACGCTTTGACGGTCAGGACCGCACGAGGAGAGGTAGTTGTTTGTCCTGGTATGCGTGATGCTGACATTGCTGAAAATGTCAGGATCAGATTTGAGCTCATACCGGAGCATCCAGCTGATTCGCTTCTGTCACCCGATGACCGGGAGGCCGTGGGCTGTCATGAGGTCAGGGTGGCGGCCGGTATGGCATATACGCTGGGCCGCGACAGCAAAAAATCATTCCAGATCCCGGATGCTCCGGATGAACAGGTGATCAGCCATGTTCATGCTGAGATCATGAGGATCGAGGGCGCCTGGATGATATCCAGCGCCGGGAGAAATGATTGTCTGCTGGGCGGTGATGATATCAAGGCGGTTGATGGTGGTCTGGAGCTCTATGAGGGAGCCGTGATCACCATCGGTGAACACGTCCGCATCGAGGTGCATATCGCAGGCCGGCATACGCCGGATGAACATCTGGAACTGCGGATGCTCACCTGCAGCGCTATCGAGCAGGTGGACGCGACCAGGGACAGGGACCAGTCGCTCCGACGTCATACAGCAGGATATCCTGTCGCGGGTACCTATGCCTACGTGCAGCTCGCTGACGACGCCGGCGTAGCGCTGGCCCGGGCAGAGGCTGACGGCAGTGGCGGCTTCCAGTGGCGCGTGATCGGCGATGCCTCAGATGCGTCCGTGGACGC
>CAYOQW010000251.1:0-2420 GCA_964406175.1 uncultured Candidatus Saccharibacteria bacterium | reverse complement strand
CCGGTACTTCTGCGGTGGGAAGAGACCATCCTGTATCCGGTGCACATCGTGTTCCTGGAGCTCATCATCGACCCGGCCTGCTCAGTCGTCTTTGAAGCGGAAGAAGCCGAGGGGAACATCATGCAGAGACGCCCCAGGTCGATCAAAGCACCGCTTTTCAGTAAAAAGTCTCTCTCCATCAGCCTGCTGCAAGGCACGGTTTCCCTCCTGATCGTCGCGGCAGTCTACAAGGTCTCACTCCTCCTCGGTGAGACCTATACCGAAGCCCGTACCCTCTCGTTCATCACCCTCATCATCTCCAACCTGTGTCTCATCCTCACCAACCGCAGCTGGTCCTCCCCGATCCTGGCCAATATCAAAAGACCGAACACCGCACTCCGATATGTGCTCGTCGGTGCTCTGGTCTTTCTGGGACTGGTCATCTATGTGCCGTTCCTCCAGAACATGTTCCACTTCTCTGCCATGCATCCGATCGACCTCATCATCACGGTCACCGCAGGCATCATCAGCGTGATCTGGTTTGAACTGGTCAAGCTCTATGCGGTCAAAAAACACCAGGACCTCCTGACCGAAACCGAGATCAGGTCCTGACCATTCACCTAGTCCCGAGGTGTCAGCGTGTCAGATATCCAGAACGACGGCCGTGCTCCTGATGATCCTGCTATCATGGTACGTTCGACCGAAAGAACAGCTAGAAAAGAACCACATAGTACCTGGCTGGACGACAGGATCGAAGATCTCCAGACCTGGGCTCATGGCAAGCCATGGTTCCTGTATCTGCCGCTGCTGCTCTGGATGGTGTACATCACGGTCCGCACTATCCGGGATTATGACTACAGCAGTTTCATCGGTGGGCTGAACCTCGGTATCCACGAAGCGGGCCACCTGCTGTTCTTCTGGGGCGGGCAGGACCTCATGGCCGCGGGCGGCACGATCGCTCAGCTCATAGCGCCGCTCATCGTCCTCTGGCAGTTCGCCCGCCAGAAGGAGTACTTCGGCATCACCTTCACCATCTGCTGGCTGGGCACCAATCTCGTCGGAGTGGCCCGCTATATGGCCGACGCGCAAGCCCTGATGCTGCCGCTGGTCAGCTATGCACCCGGTCCTGCTACGCATGACTGGCAATACCTGCTCACCAGAGCGGGACTGCTGGAACACGATACACAGATCGCCGAATTGCTGCGAAATGGCGGTATTGTGCTTCTGATCCTGTCCAGCCTGGCCGGAGCCTATCTGGTCTGGGAGATCCTGCTTCAACGCGTTTTGAAAACTGACAAAGACCTCTGATGATCACAATACTCTGCTCTATGAGGTGAACCATGACATCATTCATTCGCCCAAGCCTTTCCTCCCTGGTGGCCCTGACCTTTCTGGCACTGGTATCTCTGTATGTCTTTACGGTATCAGCTGCGGCAGCTGCAACTACCACCCTCGGTCAAGCAGCCCTGAACACTTTTGGACATACCTCATCCGAGAGTGAAGGTGAAGGAGACAGTTTTACCGGTCAGGCTACCGCCCTGCTTTTCGCTGGCTCTGCCGTACCGGTGGCTGCTGATATTCTGGCCAGACTGGTCCAGAAGCATCTGCCCCTGAGTGAACGGCTGAAAATGCTGATCAGACGGATCAATGCGATGCAAAAGAAATACCTGATGCAGTTCCATACCTATCTCAGCATCCTGGCTCTCGGTCTGGGGATCAGCCACCTGATGCTTTCATCCTGCGAGTCCAACCCGTGGCCCGAGATCGCACTGATCCTCTCAGGGATCCTGGTCTGCACCGGGCTGCTGTTCAAATGGAAAAACCTTCCGGCATTCCTGAGAAAGAACCTCTACCGATTCCATACCAATATCATGGTCTCAGGGATACTATTGATAATCGTGTATACTGGACACAGCATCATGGACCTCGATTAACCCGACCAACATTACTGAGGAGAACGTATTTTGCCATCTCGATCCAGCAGAACCTCGACCACGGTCATCGCCCTCATTTTTCTCACAGCCATCATCGGCAGTGGCTTTGGCCCTATAGCCAAGATCGCTCTGCAGACCCTGCCACCCATGAGTTTCATATGCATCCGGTTCATGATAGCATCCCTGCTCCTCCTGCCTTTTGCCCTCAAAAAACTGCCCACTGGCCGCCCACTGCTGGGACTCATGCTCGTCTCGCTCCTGGCCACCGGCAATACCATGCTGTTCGCCTACGGCATCAGTGATACCACGGCCAGCATCTCCCAGATGCTCTACGCCGCGGTCCCCATCCTGACCACGCTGATCACGGTTGCCTTTTTTCATCACCGTATCAACAAAAAAACAGCCCTCGGTATCGCTGTCGGATTCCTCGGGACTGCTCTGATCCTCGTTCTGCCGCTCCTCTCTACTCATGAGGCTGCTCTCGGAGGGATCCGCGGCAACCTGCTC
>CAYOQW010000250.1:0-2445 GCA_964406175.1 uncultured Candidatus Saccharibacteria bacterium | reverse complement strand
CTCTTCATCCGACCATGAAACCGGTCGGTCTGCTGAGACGGCTGATACTCAACAGTTCTGGGATCAGCGACCTCGTCTACGACCCGTTCGGTGGGTCAGGATCTACCCTGATCGCATGCGAGCAGACCCGGAGACGCTGCGTCATGATCGAGCTCGATCCTCACTACTGCCAGGTCATCATCGACCGCTACCATTCACTAAATGACAGGGAGACCCGCCATGAGTAAAACTGATACCCGCATTGCTACTGACAAACAGTTAATGATCGAACAACTGAAAAAGATCCCGATCGTGCAGGTCGCCTGCGACAAGGTCGATGTTGGTCGATCCACCTATTACCGCTGGTTGAAGGAGGATCCCGAATTCGCCGAGCAGGCAGAATCAGCAATTCGTGATGGCCGCTGGGCAATCAATGAGATGGCAGAGTCCCATCTCCTGTCCATGATCAACCAGCAGAACATGACCGCCATTATCTTCTGGCTCAAACACAACCATCCCATCTACGGGAATCGGCTGGAGATAACCAACAAGCAGGACAATGACAAAACACCCCTCTCAGAGGAACAACGGGAAGCAGTCACAAGGGCTTTGGAATTAGGAATGATAGAACTGGAGGCTAAAGATGAACCAACCAAATGATCAACTGCAGCTGATATTTCAGGATGGCAGGGTGAGACGAGAGATCGCCCGGGAAAATCATTACTTGTTTTTCCATATGTATTTTTCCCACTACATCAAGCATAAGACAGCAGAGTTCCAAAAAGAGATGTTCTCTCTCACTGACTCGGATGCTACACAGGTCGTAATCGTCGCTTTTCGAGGTTCTGCCAAATCGACGATTATGGCACTCTCCTATCCCATATGGGCTGCTTTGGGTAAACAGCATAAGAAATTCATCATCCTCCTCAGCCAGACCCAGGATCAGGCTCATCTGATCCTCCGCAATATCCGCCGAGAATTTGAAAGCAATGAGCTCCTGATCCGTGATTTTGGTCCATTTATTACCCCAGAAAGTGAATGGAGAAACGATTCTCTCTATCTGCCACAAACAGATACTAGGATTATGGCACTTTCGATGGGTGAAAATATCCGGGGACTTCGCCATGGCCAATACCGCCCGGATCTCATCATCTGTGATGACGTCGAGGATCTGCAGTCAGTCAGGATAGCCGAAAATCGGGACAAGAACTATCAATGGTATGTGGGAGACGTGATCCCGGCAGGATCATTAGATACCAAAATCATCGTGATCGGGAACCTTCTCCATCAGGACTCTCTGATAATGCGGTTGAAGGATTCTATTTCTCATTCACCTGAATCTGGAGTATTTCGAGCGTATCCTGTGCTTGATAGTCAAAACCGTCCACTGTGGCCAGGCAGATACCCAGACCAGCAAACGATCGATTATGAGCGAAAACGGGTCGACTACCGTTCCTGGCAAAGAGAATATTGTCTGGTCATCCTACCTGATGAAGACTGTGTCGTCCACCCGGACTGGATCCACTATTATGACGATGCGGAGAGCCTGAGACTGCCGGACTATCGGCACACCGCTTTTGGAGTCGACTTGGCCATCTCGCAGAAAAGCAGCGCGGACTATACAGCTATCGTTGCCGCTGACGCATATGGCGAGTGTGGGGAACGTGTGTATGTGATCCGCCCATACCCCGTCAACAACAGATTGAGCTTCCCCCAAACGATTGAGGAAATCAAAAAGATACACTCTGCGGAGGTCGAGCGGGGTAATGTACCGATGATTTATATCGAGAAAGTCGCCTATCAGGATTCAGTTTCCCAACAACTCAGCCATCAGGGGTTCAAAGTAAATCCTGTTGAGATCCGGGGTGATAAAAGAGAACGCCTCTCTCTCACCACTGAACTCATCAAGTCAGGGAAAATCCTCTTTCCTCGTAAGGGAGCAGAATCGCTGATTCAGCAACTCCTGGGATTCTCTGTGGAAAAACATGACGACCTGGCCGATGCGTTCTCCATGCTTGTCACACAGGAAATGCCAGCCAACAAGGAATCACCACCACTGTTGATGGCCTTTTTTGATGCGCACGGCCATGGATCTTCCTATAGCTTCAGAAATGGCAAAAGTGAGGTCAAGTATTATTAAGCCTAGCCTTTCCCCACCGTTGCGGTATTGTTGTAACTACCATGAATACACCACTACCACCCACACAGCCCACCCAGTACTGCCTGTACGCCCGTAAGTCCACCGAGGGCGACGAGCGTCAGGCCATGTCGATCGAATCCCAGATCCGGGAAATGACCGCCATAGCCGAGGCCAACGACCTGTATGTGAAAGACATCCGGGAAGAACGGTTTTCAGCCAAGATCTCCGGTTCCCGACAGGTGTTCGTCAAACTGCTGGACGATGTCAGATCAGGCGAGTTTGACGGTCTTCTCACCTGGGCACCGGATCGACTCAGTCGCAACGCA
>CAYOQW010000249.1:0-2458 GCA_964406175.1 uncultured Candidatus Saccharibacteria bacterium | reverse complement strand
GTATTCGTAGGCATTCACATCCCCCATGGAGATCGAAAGTGTCATGCCTGCATGTGGGTTTGGCTCTCCAGCTGCTGGTTCGCCTGCCATATCAACGAGTTGCCAGGCGAGACGGGGGGCATACGGGTCACGCTTCAGCGCTCTGCCGTTGACATTGAATGTCACGGGTGTGGTCAATGTACAATCCGGGTATATGTCGCTTTTGCCGACTTTGATCTTTCCCATGGTCGCCATAGCATTCTGCATGGCCTGACTCTGCCAGACTTCCTTTGGGCAGAGCGGCAGAGACGCATTGTCACCGGCGCCAGTCACTGGCTGCGGTGCAGGAGTTCCGACCGTGGTCGGCGCTGTTTCTTCGGCGCGGGCGATATTCCAGATCGTCGTGGCCAGTGTGTTCTGGATCTCCTCCACGACCGCGGCCGGGAGCTCTTTGGTCTGGTCAAGCGGGGTGAGCAGCGTATTTGGGCTTTCCCCGAATTCATGACAGTTCTGGTTGTAATACACTTCGTAGTGCAGCATGGGCCGATCGGTATTCGGCAGGTATTGGCTGGTCGCGGTGTCCCAGTAAAAGCCAGAGTGCCCCAGAGTGCCTACCTGGCCCTGGTTGGTGATGGCTTTGCTCTGGTCAGAACCATCGGGATTGAAGAACTTGTCGACCGAGCCATTGGTGAGATATCCGAGCACGATCTCATAGTTAGTGACCTTGACCGCATACGTGTCGAGATAACTGCCGACACCGCCATTGGGAAGTGAGGGATCGCTGTTGCGGAATTGACCGGCCTCTACATCGACCATACAGGATTTTCGTGCTTCCTTGTACAGCTGGTTGGTCGTCGTTTCAGGGACACCGACGACGGCACCAGTCGTGTCCAGGGTCGTACAGGTGACCTCGCATTTGTCATCGGTCAGGAGACCGGTCACGCACTTGTTCGGATCGACCGTGGAAGGACTGGTCACATAGGTGTATCCGGCTACACGGCCAGGTGCGCCATCCCGGCAGAGGGTCGGGTTGTTGTCCACATACATGGCGGTGGCGTTGACGGCAGCCCAGCGGCTGTTGCGGATCCGCACAAAATTGCCGTAGCCGTGGCAGTTGCCGGATGGACAGTTCTCGACAGCCGGCCCTGCAGGAGTGGCACCCATGTACTCGATGACCGAACCGTCGATGGTCGAATAGACCGGGACGAAATCCTCTGGTGTATTGTTGACCGTGAGGTCGAGCGCGTAGGGTTCGGGTTTGTACGCAGCCGGATTGGAAATGAGGGCCTGGCGGAACGGATCAAAATCAAAATATGCTCCATGGTCGTGCTGCGACCAGTTCAGGAGTATGGTGCGGCTGGCACCGCTGACGTAGTTGTCCGGAAGTCCCCAGCCATAGGTAAGGCCGCCCACGGGAGCACCGCCGACGAGGTATGAATCGGGCTGCGCGAGCTGCAGTGCGAATTCGCCCGGGACTCTCCGCTTGTTGTCGTAGGAAGTATAGTTGGTTTCGTTCGGATCATCAGGGTCCTGTTTGGTCGGATACTGAAACCCTCCTGCAGCTCCGATCTCCAGCTTGTGAGGGGTCGGTGAGCCAGGGTAGGACCAGTCGCCGATATCGTCGATGCCGCCGAACGAAGTGAATGTGGCGTCCGGGTCGGGATTCTGAGCGTAATAGTTGAACGGAACAGGCAGATTGCGTTCATCAGCCTCACGGACCGACGTCGTCGTGTTGGCAGGGCGATCAGACGGATCCTTGGAGCTGGTGGTATCCTTTTTGGTCGGCGCAAGGGACGGTCCCAGTGCGATCGGGATGACCGTGATCAGAGCTACGCCGAGGAAGACGATAGATACGATCAGGACAGAGATCCGTCGGTTCATGGTGTGACACCTTGTACGCTATTATGCAGAGCTTGGGGCTGTTCAGGTCGAGGACTGGCTGGTTTTTGAAGAATCGATGACGATTGCGTCCGGTGCAGGAGCTGCCGGTGCCTGTTTGGTCTGGGAAGGGTTCATGAGCGCGAGGTCTTCCTGGATCTCCGGCGCCAGTATACCACCGTCCTGATTGTTTTTTACATTGGTTGCGTAGTCCGAGAGGTCGTCTGATTTGTGTTCCAGCATCAGCTGGTCATTGGTGAGGTTTTCTCTGGCCATTTCGCTCTTCTGTTCTGTATTCGCTGCTGGATCTTTGGCTGAAAGCTCTGAGACGTCGATCGTCGCTTTGACGGCCTGGGCGGCGCCTTCATGGCCGGCTCCTGGCGGTTTGCTGATGCGGCGGGCGATCTCTTTGAGCCCGAGGTCGAGCGTCTGCATATCTTTCAAATCCACACCGTTGTTCAGAGCGTCGGCAAAGACAGCGCTCAGTTTGCTCTCGTCGAGGCTGATACCCTGGCCCTGCAGGCTCTCAGCCTGGCTGGCGAGCAGGTACATGTTGTCCTTTGACAGGGGCTGGCCGGAGGCGGAGATATCGCTCTGGTTG
>CAYOQW010000248.1:0-2460 GCA_964406175.1 uncultured Candidatus Saccharibacteria bacterium | reverse complement strand
GTTCCGTGGTTTGCGTATTTTAAATTGGATATAGATACATACTGGTCAATTGAATGCTCCATGGGCAGAGTCAGGGGATGTTTGATCTCGCGATGGAAAGGGTTAAAGTGGTGTAATGACAAGGTCCCGGTATACCGTCGGGGCGCTCCACGACCGGAAACCGGTATAGTTATTGTCGAGTGTCTGGCTGCTGGTAAAGGTGAAGGTCAGAGCGAGCTTGGTGCCGTCTATCCATACGTCCAGTTGTTTCTGATCTGCTGTACCGGCGACGCTCCTGACCTCGAGGCGCAGCTCATGTTCCTGTGTCCACCAGGGGTCAGACCTGGAGACCGGGATCAGCGGGTCATTGGTATGGTCAACGCGTACAATAGGGTTTCCTTCGATCCCGAGGATACGGCGTCTGATGAGGATCGTTCCATTGCCATAGCCTCGATCGAACTGCAGTGCATAGCCAGTATCCCGGTCGATGGTCACAGAGGAGTTGAACAGGACGCCGTAGCCACCTGCGGTCGGTGTTCCTCCTGAAGCATTTGAGAGTGTGGCATGTACACTGATGGCATAGTCCAGATAGGGATTGCTGACAAACAGCAGACCCTGGTTTGAACGGACACCATCGTTGACCTGTGTCCAGGAGGAAGCAGGGCCGGTTCTGAAATTTTCGAGCAAGAGCGTCGGTGACGAAAAATCATAGACTATGGCTGCAGCAGATTCAGGAATGAACTGCCATTCCTGCGCATTGGTCATCCACTGAAAAACTGCGTCTCTGGTTTGGGGTATTGGTGTGCTTTTCAGGTAGCCTTTGTCTATCAGAAGTTGGATCTTCGCTGAATCTGAAATCAGTCCGTCAAAAATGTCCTGTGAGGAGATGCCTTCGGTCAGAGAATAGATGGTGGTCGCCTTGTTCAAGGTGGCGACATTCGAGGTGTCTATGGCGTTCCGCGCCTTGGTGTTAAACGCCAAGACAGAAGTGATGGTTATAGCTGCTAGGATCCCGATAGCAGCTATAACCATGATTATTTCGATGAGTGTGAATCCAGACCGATACACGGTCGATACTTTGGTGATCATAAGGAATGATATCTAAGGGTTATACGCTGCAGTTCATACGTGTGTGGGGCACTACCTGCGTTCATATTATTATAGCACAAAAGAGCCCTGAAGCATTTGCTTCAGGGCTCTTGGCGGAGAGGGAGAGATTCGAACTCTCGGTCACCGTAAGGCGACGACGGTTTTCGAGACCGCTCCTTTCAACCACTCAGGCACCTCTCCACGGGTAGTCGGGAACAGAGGCCAGTATAACAAAAAGGAGAACAGAGGCAAGCAGAACTCAGATATCTTTCGGCGGGCTTTCCAGAACTGGCTGATTATGCTAAGGAATCGTAAGTGTAGTCAAATTCGGGACTGAAGTCTTTGTCTATGTTAATCAAATGGATAGACTCGAGGGCCGCAATTAAAAGTGGTTGGTGTTGCTGGATAGTTGGTTTCGATACAAAAAGTAACTATCAGCGTTTGCAAGGACCATAAGGCTAGAATGGTGCCAGCAAATCCGACAAGGTGCCATTTCATATCTATCCAATGCATCCGTTCGTCATCTGTGATAGTAGTTTGTCTGAAGCGGAACAGAGCCCAGAGAATCAGCACCAGCAAAAGAAACCAAAGCACGGACGCTACAGATAGTGATATGCCAGATGTTGCGCAATAGATACTGAACGCTGACAGCGGTAGAAAAAGGATATTTGGTATATACCGGCCACCACTGACTCGTCGAGAGATAGCTGGGAAACAGGACATTATTATGTTCGTGGCCACGGCGACAAGAAAGCTCAGTATGGTCAGTGGCACTATGATTGCAAAAATAAAGGCGCCAACTTCTACTGGAGACGTTCCATCCAGATCATTTCGGATCATGAATGTCGAAAGAATAATAACCGTATAGGTATAAAGTGTGTTGTTAAAAAAACCAGAAATGATGTTTGTTGGACGCATGAAAACGCCACAAATAAATGCAGCGGCTAGTATGAACCAGATGCGTCCACGAGAAGCCATCTCCCGGACAATAAAATTTAAAAAATCGTCGAGCATCGAAATGTTGCCTTGTGGCGACGAGTTCTTCAAACCAAGAGTCAGGTATGCTGCGAAGATGGTCAGCACGATGAACGACGGAACAAACCACTTCTTTAGTGCCGTTGGCATAGGGTCCCTTATTTAGGCGTGGATCTTTTTCTTCGTTCTTTCCAGAACTGGCCGATTATCTCCCGGCACTCGTCAGCGAGTACTTCCGCTTTTATCTCAATAATCGGATTGGCGCTGTGCACCTCGGTCAGGTCGAGCTTGCTGCCGCAGGCGCCCATGACCGGGTCAGTGGTGCCGAAGACGACCCGGTCCACCCGGGCCTGGATGATGGCGGAGAGACACATGGGGCAGGGCTCCAGCGTCACGTAGAGGGTGCAGCCGGTCAGG
>CAYOQW010000247.1:0-2468 GCA_964406175.1 uncultured Candidatus Saccharibacteria bacterium | reverse complement strand
AAAAGAACGGAGGGTGCGGCATATACGCATAGGGAATGGCGAACATGGTATGTTCGCCATTCCCTATGCGTATATGCCGCACCCTCCGTTCTTTTTCTTCCTGGGCGGTATTTTCACGGCACTATTCGGGACGACCTATATCACATTGAGGACGCTTTGTGCGCTTTGCGCAGTGGCTTCCTGCCTGGGATTGATCACGTTGGGCAAAAAGATCCAGGGCAGTGCCCTCGGTCTGACCGCCGGACTGTTGCTCGCGGTCATGCCTCAGGCTGTGTACTTCAGTCGGATCGCGTTTGGCTACATCATCCTGTCGGCTCTGGTCGTTCTCCTTGCCGTATTGATGGAGCAGTACGAACGAGAAATTCAGAACCGTGTTGTGCTCGGTATGTCAGCGGCTATTGTCGCGGGTCTCTCAAGTGTGACCGAGCTCAGCGGGGGAGCGATACTACTGTGTTTCCTGTTGTTCATAGCCCGGTACCACCGGCGTGAACTGTTCCGTTTGAGCATTCCTGCGATCGGTATTCCGCTGCTGAACTATGGCTATTTTTTCTTCCGTACCCCGAACTGGTTCATCGCAGATCTGCAGGTAAATTCAGGCAGAGGAGGATCCTCGCTCTATGCCCTGCTGATCATCGTTCTGCTGTTCGCTGGTATCCTCTGGGCCGTGCCGGTCATCCGGCGGGTACTGATCACGCTGGTCAAACAGTCGAGGGTGATCATCCCGGTGGTCCTGCCGGTGGTTGCGTTATTGTTCTATTCACCCTTGATCACCTATGATCAGATCAACACAAGCAGTACGCTCTATTGGTTGGGATCTGCAGGGTTGCTCTTGTATCTGCCCGGCTCCGCGAAGCGTTCATTTGTCGTCTGGGAGACTTTTTCTTTCCTTTTGTTCCAGCTGTTCATTGACCGTTCCGATCGTACTCTCAGCCCTCTGTATCCCTTTTTAGCGTTCGGACTGGCTCTCATCGTCATCCGGTCGTATCAGGTCTGGAAAAATATCAGTGCTCATCTGCCCGGCTGGAAGTCCCTCTGGCGGGTCGTCACGGTAGTATGGGTGTTCGGTATTATCGGGTATCAGGCCGTGCAATCAGGTTTCATTCTGCGGCTGGCCGTTTCGGATGAAGCGTCACGGTGGGAGGCAGAGATGGTGCAGGTCACCAGTTACCTAGCCACCCATAGTCTGGTTACTGATCTGGTGGTTGGTGCTCCGGATATGACCCATCTGGCAAATGAGAGAAAGGCTACCTGGAGTCAGTTCGTTTCGTATGGCGAAACGCCGAAATACCGCTACAGCATCGGGGAAGCGTATCCATTGGGACGATACCTCTACCCGGTCTCGAGCCGTGATGCACGTTTTATCGTCATAGTAGAAGAGCTGCTCAAAGGGTTGAAGGGTGAAGAGGATATGCTGGTCTATTTCCGGCATGGCACGGTGGCCAAGATGTACGAGATCGAGCTTCAGCGAAAAAAGGTGGCTGATGTTTTGACCTGGCCATCTGTCACCATAGGTGATTTTATTATTTTTGAGAACCCTGATCTCTAGATCTTGCCAACGAGGTCAGCGCCCGGCTTGAGCGTCTCTGCTCCTGGTACCCAGCTGGCCGGACAGACCAGACCGGCGTGTTCGCTTACGAATTTGGCGGCCTGGAGTTTGCGCAGGATCTCTGCGGTGCTCCGGCCGATCGAGTTGTCATGGATCTCGATGGATTTGACCAGGCCTTCTGGATTTACGATGAAGGTCGCCCTGAACGACAGACCGGCTTCCTCTATGTAGGTGCCGCAGGCCCGGCAGAGTTGCCCGGTCGGGTCCGCCAGCATGGGATAGGTAATTTTGCGTATGGCAGGTGACTGGTCATGCCAGGCGAGATGAGCGTAGGCAGTATCGGTCGAGACGCTGACGATCTCAGCACCGTTCTTCTGGAATTCAGCATAATAGCCGGCTGCCTCTTCCAGCTCCGTCGGACAGACGAACGTGAAGTCCGCCGGATAGAAGAGGACGATGAGCCATTTCCCTCGATAGTCGGCAAGTTTGATTTTTTCCAGATCGTTATCATAGAACGCATCGAGCTCCATGTCGGGAAAGGGTTGATTGACGGTAAGCATGTTCTCTCTTTTGATTAATTGATTATTTGATTGTTTGATCCATTAATCATCTTATCCCAAGTTCCTGGTGTTTTGCTGCGATGGACTGAGCGAGCGCGTCTATCGCCAGGTAGTCTACTGGTTTGGGCAGTCCCTTGATGAACACGGACGGCAGCATCTGGGGCTTGATATTGAGGAGCATGCCGTTCAGCTGCTCTTCGGCTTTGCTGAGCCAGCCGTAAGAGCCCATGAGCGCCGCGAAGCGGGTTTTTGGTTTCAGCGCATTGAGCACATAGGCTGCGGAGACCATGGAGGGGTGTGAGAGGGTGATGACGGTAGGGGTCGCCAGAACTATGGTAGCGGCGTCGACCGCAGCCATGGCC
>CAYOQW010000246.1:0-2470 GCA_964406175.1 uncultured Candidatus Saccharibacteria bacterium | reverse complement strand
AATGTCCTGGACAAGGATTCCGGCGACGAGCTGGCTCCCGGCATCGTGAAGGTCATCTCAGTCTATGTCGCTCAGCTCCGTCCTGTCGTCGTCGGTGACAAGCTCGCCGGACGCCATGGCAATAAAGGTGTCATTTCCCGGATCCTGCCCCGTGCCGATATGCCGTACCTGGCTGATGGTACTCCAGTCGATATCGTGCTGAGCCCGCTCGGTGTGCCGTCCCGTATGAATCTCGGACAGGTGTTCGAGACCCATCTGGGCTGGGCTGCCAAGGCTCTTGGATACAGAGTTGCTTCACCGGTCTTCGACGGTGTTCGTGAAGACCAGATCAGCGCACTGCTCGAACGCTGCGACCTGCCTGCTGACGGCAAGGTGTTCGTGCATGACGGCCGGACCGGCAAGGTCTCTGAGAACAAGGTCGTGGTGGGTGAGATATATATGATGAAACTGCATCATCTCGCAGAAGACAAGATCCATGCCCGTTCCGTCGGTCCATACTCCCTGGTCACCCAGCAGCCTCTCGGCGGCAAGGCCCAGTTCGGCGGACAGCGTTTCGGAGAGATGGAAGTGTGGGCGCTCGAGGCCTATGGCGCCGCTCACATGCTTCAGGAGATGCTCACCATCAAGTCCGATGACGTGACCGGCCGCATCAAGGCCTACGAAGCGATCATCAAGGGTGAGGAGATCGAGAAGACAGGTGTTCCTGAATCCTTCGGTGTGCTGGTCAAGGAGCTTCAGGGCATCGGCCTTAATGTTGAGCTCAAGAACCTCGCTACAGGCGAAATGACCCCTGCAGAGGGTGCGGTAGAAGGTGAGATCGAAGATGCTCCCCGTTTTTCAGTTGATGACGATATGGTAGGGGATGATATGAAGTTGGCGGATGACAGTGCAGATGCTCCGGCATCAGACAGTGCCTCGGACTCGGATGTACCGGACCTCGCTGACTAATTCACGATATTGCCTAGATTAGCAAAGGAGCATCGATTGATCACTCATACCGATTTTGACGCCATCAAGATATCCGTAGCCAGCCCCGAACAGATCCGCCAGTGGTCCTACGGAGAGGTCACCAAGCCCGAGACCATCAATTACCGCACCCAGAAGCCGGAACGCGGCGGTCTGTTCTGCGAGAGGATCTTCGGCCCGGTCAAGGACTGGGAGTGCAGCTGCGGCAAATACAAGAAAGTCCGTTACAAGGGCATCATCTGCGACAAGTGCGGCGTCGAAGTGACCCGTGCCATTGTCCGTCGTGAGCGCATGGGACACATCGAACTGGCTGCCCCGGTCGTCCACGTCTGGTTCGTCCGCGGTACCCCCAACTATCTGGCACTGCTCCTGAACGTTACTCCCCGCAAGCTCGAACGTGTTATCTACTACGCTCAGTACATCATCACCTCCGTGGATGAAGATGCCCGCAAGCGCGCCTTCGAAGATCTCGAGCGCCAGCTGGTGGACAATCATGCCGAGATGGATGAGAAGCTGGTCGCGGAGCGTACCCGCCTCGAGGCCGCTCACGATCTTCTGAACGCTCCGGCTGAGGGTGAGCTGGATGTCGCTGCTGAAGACAAAAAAGCCATGAAGGGTGCAGCTTTTGATTCCTTTGAACATGATATGAAGCGCACCAAGCGTGCGATCGATACGGAGCGTCAGGAATTCATCAAGGTCATTAATGGCCTGAAAGCCAAGCTCGAGACCATTGCCATCCAGCAGACCCACAGCGAGCACAGCTATATGCTTCTGAAGGATGCGTTCCCGGATGTCTTCGAGGCCCAGATGGGTGCCGAGGCTGTCCTGAAGCTCGTCGAGCTGCTCGACCTGGAAGCGATCACCAAGGACCTCCGGAAGAAGATCAAGATCACCGGTTCGAAGCAGAAGATGAAGAAATATGTCAAACGCCTGCGCGTGCTTCGTGCCATCCTCTCGTCCAGGAATGAGTCCGGCTGGATGATCCTCCGAGTACTGCCGGTGATCCCGCCAGATCTCCGCCCCATGGTCCAGCTCGACGGCGGCCGCTTTGCCGCTTCTGACCTGAATGACCTCTATCGCCGGGTCATCAATCGCAACAATCGTCTCAAACGTCTCATTGAGCTCGGCGCGCCTGAGGTCATCATGCGGAATGAAAAACGCATGCTCCAGGAAGCTGTCGATGCTCTGATCGACAACAGTGCCCATGGTGAAAAAGTCATCTCCCGCCGCAATCGCAAATTGAAATCGCTCAGCGACATCCTGAAGGGCAAGCAGGGCCGTTTCCGTCAGAATCTGCTGGGCAAGCGTGTCGACTATTCCGGTCGTTCCGTCATCGTGGTCGGCGCCAATCTCCGTCTGGACCAGTGCGGTCTGCCCAAGAAGATGGCGCTCGAGCTCTTTCGTCCCTTTATCCTGCGTGAGCTCTTGAAACGGGACTTTGTTCACACGATCAAATCAGCTAACCGCATGATCGAACGGACCCAGCCTGAAGTCTGGGACGTTC
>CAYOQW010000245.1:0-2480 GCA_964406175.1 uncultured Candidatus Saccharibacteria bacterium | reverse complement strand
GTCATGGATGTCCCCTTATACAAATGAGCCTGGATAGCAAAAAGTCAAGCTCAGGGGACAGACACTAGTCGTTTGAGCGGCATGGGAGGTTATATGGAAGTTTTGGTCATTCCCGTGAAGACGGGAATCCAGAAAAGGAAAAGAGGAAAGAAATTCTGTTGTTTATTTCTGCCGCCTTCAAGGGCGAGCCTCGCGAGGCGGGGGATGACAAATAACCATATGGCAAAGTTCTATAGGTAGGAGTCGCGTTTGTCCTTTTTCAGCTTTTCGACAAGCTGCTTGACCTCTTCGGCCCGGTCCATAGGGCAGATGAGCGTGGCATCGTCCGTATCGATGACGATCATGTCCTGGAGGCCAATGGTCGCGATGAGCCGGTCACTGGAGGAAAAGATCATGGAATTCGAGGTGTCGACCCCGACATGCTGCCCAAAGACGAAATTGGAATCTTTATTCTCCGGGAGAATGGTCTTGACGGTTTTCCAGCTGCCGATGTCGTCCCAGCCGATGTCAGCCGGGATCACGACGATATTATCTGCTTTTTCCATGATAGCGGTGTCTATGGGTTCCTTGGGCAGGGTCGGGTAGACCGCCTTGATGGTCGCCTGTTCCTCGGGAGTCCCGATGGTGTCTGCGATGCTCATCAGAGGTTCATACAGTCTTGGTGCATGTACCCGGTACGCCTCGAGCAGTACCTCGGCGCGGGCGATGAAGATGCCGGCGTTCCAGAAGTAGTTGCCGGCAGCGAGAAAGGCGTGGGCGGTCGGCAGGTTGGGCTTTTCGATGAAGCCCTTGACCTTGAACACTTCCTGGTCATGGACGTGGGAAAATCCCTCGCCTGAAGCGATATAGCCATAGCCGGTAGCGGGGCCAGAGGGTTGGATGCCGAGGGTCACGATCACGTCATGTCTGAGAGCAATGGTCTCCGCGATCTTCAATAGCTTGATGAACTCTTTGCCTTTGGTGATGATATGGTCGGCATGCAGTGAGGCCATGACCGCTTTGGGATCACGGGACCGTACGAAGCAGGCACCGAGCCCGATGACCGGAGCAGTATCACGTCTGTCCGGTTCCGTGATGATATTGGCGGCCGGCAGGGCAGGCAGCTGCTCGGCTATCTGGTCCGTATGTGACTGGGCGGTGACGACGTAGATATGGTCGAGCGGGATCAGTGAGGATACCCGTTCTATGGTCTCCTGGATCATGGACGCGTGTCCGGTCAGGTTCAGCAGATGCTTGGGGAAGGTGCTGCGGCTGAGAGGCCAGAGGCGAGAACCGCTGCCGCCGGCAGGGATGATAGCGTACATGATGTGATACCTCAGATAGTGCGGGGAAGCAGTTTTGAAAGCTGATCGTACATGCGGAGCAGTTTGGGCGGAGCAGTTATTCTGGGGAGTTTTGGAGCCGTATCGGGCAGCGGGGAAAAGGTTAGCAGGCGAAAATAGGGAGAGAGCGGAGGATCGACCGGTTCCAGATAGGTATCGAGTTCACGCTCCTTCAGGAGAGCGGCTTTGTTTTCCAGCAGCATCCGGGAAGGCTGGATATAGGAAAAGTAGGGCTTGGAGGTTTCCGGCTCGAGAGAAAGCGAGGTTTTCGGTGCAGGATCCCACAGCCAGCCGAGCACGAGCCCGAGCCCGAGGCAGAGGATGATCAGCGGGTTAATGGTCCACTCCAGCTGCTTCTTTTGCACTGGAGCAGGCGGCGTCATCGCCGTCGTGGTATAGGGTGTGCTCATAGGCTGGTCCAGCCCGGGGCGGGGGCCAAATGACAGTACTTGCGGTCTGGGTGCTGCTGTCTGGTGGCTCAGGGTGAGCGTCTGGTCAGCATACGCTGGTACCGGTGCGAACGGTGCAGATATTTCTCTGTCATCAGAGCTGTCTGGACTGCTGTCAGGGTCGGGTGGGGAATATTTGAGTATGGCAAAAAGCAGCATGAAATAGATGACCGGCACTGTCTGGAGCCAGCCATCGCCAGAGTTGAGGTAGAAGAGGACCGGGCATGCACAGCCGAGCAGGATCTCGACCGCCAGGGATTTCAGCCGGGGATAGAGCAGGACGATCAGGACGGCCGAAAGACCCGAAAAGTTCACGACCGACAATCTCAGACCCAGCGCGACGTAGCACCAGGTTTCCAGGATGAGGATATTGAAAAGTGAAGACCGGTACAGGAGCTCTATCATATTGCCTCTTAGTTGAGGCCGATCACGACGACAACATCCGTTGATTGGCCTGGGTAGAGCTGTGCGCTCATCGTGGGAGTATAGGTCGGGGTCAGGGTGGTGCGGACCGCCTCGGCTTTGGCTGCATTGGCTGCAGCATAAAATATTGTCATGGTCTGATAGTCAGACCGGTTGGCATTGGCGACTTCCAGGACATTGAACGCAGCAGCTTTCAGGATGTCCCCGGTGTTCTTGGCCGCACCCTTCACGCCGCTGCCATTCAGCACAGAGACCGTGACGTCGGAGGTGACGATCGGGGTAGAAC
>CAYOQW010000244.1:0-2482 GCA_964406175.1 uncultured Candidatus Saccharibacteria bacterium | reverse complement strand
AAAGTACTGACCCACCGGATCGCCTATCTGATCAAGAAATGCGGGGTCACTCCGCAGAGCATCCTCGCGGTGACCTTTACGAACAAGGCAGCCGGCGAGATGCGTAACCGTATCCTGAAGCTCATGGATGAACCGGAGGGCAGGTCTGACCGGACGCCGCACATGGGGACGTTCCACTCCATCTGCGCCCAGATACTTCGTCGAGACATCGGCAGCCTCGGGCGTGCCCATAATTTTGTCATCTTTGACAGTATTGACCAGCTTTCGCTCATCAAGAAAGCCCTAAAGGATGTCGCTCCCAATACGACCATTTCGCCCAGGGCCGTGCTCTCGGCGATCTCTCGGGCCAAGAACGACTGTATGTCCCCTGAGGCCTTCGCCATCCAGAAGGGTGGGGATTATTTTTCTGACATCGTGGGGCAGGTCTATCCGATCTACACCAAACGGCTGAAGGACAACGAAGCCCTGGATTTTGATGACCTGCTGGGTCTGACCGTTGAGCTTTTTCAGGAGCACCAGGAAGTGCTCGAAAAGTATCAGCGGATGTGGCAGTACCTGCTCATCGATGAGTACCAGGACACCAATCAGGTCCAGTACCTCTTTGCCAAACTGCTGTCCGAGGAGCACCACAATCTCTGCGTCGTCGGTGACGACGACCAGTCGATCTATGGCTTCCGGGGGGCGAACATCGGCAATATTCTGGCGTTTGAAAAAGATAATCCCAACACCAAAGTGATCAAGTTGGAACAGAATTATCGCTCTACGCAGCCGGTGCTGGATGCTGCCTTTTATGTGATCAAAGAGAACAGCCTGCGGACAGAAAAACGTCTGTGGACAGAGAAGAAAGAGGGCAAGGCTCCTCATGTCTACGAAGCCCTGAACGAGACTGATGAGGCGACGTACGCCATAAATACGGCCCAGGAGCTTCATGATACCCAGAAGATCTCGCTCAATGAGATGGCGGTGCTCTACCGGACCAATGCCCAGTCGCGTGCTTTTGAAGAAGCCTGTATGCAGGCGGGTATGCCGTATAGACTTGTCGGAGGCGTCAAATTTTATGAACGCAAGGAGATCAAAGACCTGCTCGCTTTCTTGCGTATCATTCAGAACCCTGAGGACCAGGTCAGCCTGGAACGGGTGGTCAACATCCCACCCCGCGGTATCGGAGCCGGTACGATCACTGAGTTGAACCGCCTGGTCAAGGAGACCGGCGGGCTGAAGGCTGCGTTCGATGCTTTGCACACTGACCTAGGTGACCAGCTCATCAATTCACGTGGCCGGGAGAATCTCTATGTCTTCAATGCTATGGTCGAAGCCTGGCGGGAATTGAACCGAAAAGAGAATGTGCTTGAGGTTTTCGATCAGGTGATGAAGGAAACCGGCTATCTGGAATACATCAACGATGGGACCACGCAAGCCGAAGACCGCTTTGAAAATATCAAAGAGCTTCGTACGACGGTGTCAGCCTATACGGAATACGGTCCACAGCACGGCCTGAGCGTGCTGCTGGAAGAGGTCAGTCTCATGACCGATATCGACCGGGTCGAATATGCCGGAGAAGCCATTACCCTGATCACGCTGCATCAGGTCAAGGGGCTCGAATTCGAAGTAGTCTTTCTCACCGGGCTGGAAGAGGGCTTGTTCCCCCATAGCCGGGCCCTCATGGAGGAAAAGGAGCTCGAGGAAGAACGTCGCATTTGTTATGTCGGCATCACCCGGGCTAAGTCCCAGCTGTACCTGACCCATGCTGAGAGCCGCAGCGTTTATGGCGAAGTACGTCCGGGTATCCCTTCCCGGTTCCTCGTGGACATGCCCAATGACCTGATCACCAAGAGCGACTGGGAAGACAAGTATGTCCGCAAGGGATCATCAGGGAGCGTCTCTTCGCAGGGGACGCCACGCATCCAGAGCGAGGGAGCCAAACTGCTGAAGGACAGCAAGGCGGGCAGCAAATTCAAGGAAGGCCAGCGGGTCAAGCACGGCAGTTTCGGCAGCGGCGTCGCCCTCCAGATCAAGGGCGACGAGCTCACTGTGGTTTTCGACAAGGTCGGCCTGAAGCGGCTGCTCGAGAGCCTGGCACCGCTGGAGGCGATGTAACTCGCATCTCAAATCCTCTCCCGGTGACGGAGAGGGTTTTTTGTATTTGGTCAGGGAAAAATCTATAATGCAGGCGACCTCTCTGGCTTCAGCTACATGGAGTACTTCGATGCACAATGTCAGGATCACATTGAAGCATGCGTTGGTTATGGTCATGTTGGTTCTGGTGGCATCGGTCTGGATGCCGACCACGGCATGGGGTACCGGCGGGACAATTCCGGTCAGTCCTCCAATGCCGTCAAGACCGGTACCGCTCAACCCCGGAGACGCAACCCGTTTTATCGCGATACCAGACTTGCAAAATTTTGCTGATGGATTTGATGGTGAACAGGCCCGTTTTTTTGCTGGCGTGGTCAATGGTGGTCGTACCTATGAGGAATACGAC
>CAYOQW010000243.1:0-2505 GCA_964406175.1 uncultured Candidatus Saccharibacteria bacterium | reverse complement strand
CTCGAAGCCCGTCCAGTGCCTTTTGGACGCCTGAGTCGGCCAGATTACCATCGAGGTCGATGTGGAACACATAGTTGCCCATGTCCTTCAAGGAAGGGCGGCTGGTGATGCAGGTGAGATTGATAGCGCCCTCAGCAAAAAAAGCCAGTGCCTGATGCAGACAGCCAGGCTTGTCTTTTTCGAAGTAGAACGCCAGGCTGAATTTATCATGCTCCGGTTTTTCGATGAGCTGTTTACCCACGACCCAGAAACGGGTCACATTGCCGGCTACGTCCTCTATGCCGTCAGACAGGAGCGGCAGGCCATATTTGGCTGCAGTGAAGGCAGAACCGATGGCGGCTGAGTATTTCAAATGATGCGACGCGATCTCCTGAATGCCCGCCGCGGTACTGGTCGTCTCCCGCTGCACCGCCAGCGGATAGTGCTCTTTCAAATACTTCCTGCACTGCGCCAGGGCCTGGGGATGCCCCAGGACCTCTTTGACCGCCGTGTCGGGCTTCAAGGCGCACAGGGCATGTCTGATGGGCATCAGGATCTCAGACTGCACATGCAGATGGTGAGTGTAGATCAAGTCCAGATTCTCCCGGACCATCCCCTGGATCATATTCTCGATAGCGATCACCCCGACATCGGTCTTGCCATTATGCACCATATCGAGGACATCACTGAAATCCCGGCAGGGGATGCGCATGAGATACGGGTCAAACAGAACTGCCGCCTGTTCGGTATAGGTGCCGGCCGGTCCGAGAAATGCGATCGTTCTGTTCCTCATACTATCTCCTGTCCATGAGATCAGATAAAAATGTCTATCTCAACCGAAAGACGCACCCATTCGCCGTTAAAATACTGCACACCAGCCAGGTTGTCACGTCATCTGTGATCCTGCGAACTCTTTTTCCATTTTTTCCAGTTCGCTCCGCAGCAGCCGGAACTCATTCCTGCATGGTTCGGCAAATTGATACATGTCTCTCAAAATACCCCGGTCGTGTTTCACATCTGCCATGAAGTTCATGAGCTGAGTGAAGCTCGGAGTGTCGATCTCGGTCGGTTCCAAGCCCAGGTCATCGCAGACGATGCCCAGCAGCATCGAGTAGAACTGTGAACGCGCCATTAGGCGGTCGTGCTCTTCCGGCAGCATCTCGACCACATGCAGTTCCAGCGCCCGCAGCCGCCCAACGATATTTTCAAATTGAGCCAGATCGACCCTGAGCGGATAGATGACCAGGTTCATGCCTTTCAGTGACCAATCACTGCGCCCGAGCGTCTGCGGACCGAACATCGGATGCGAAGCGATGATATCCACATGGCCGGGCAACAGTCGAAGCATCGTGTCGGCCGGATGCTTCTTGACCGAGCATACGTCGATCACCAGTGTACCTGGCGACAGGTGTGGTCCGATCTGCTGGACAACATTTTCAAAAGCCTTGATGGGCACAGCAATGATGACGACACGAAAATTCCCGAGGGTTTCCACTTGCGCTATGTGCTCCGAACCCTGCCCCTGGTCGAACATCGTGACCGCAAGCGATGGCTCATACTTCTGAAAAAGGGTCCTAAGCGCCTGCCCAAAATTTCCAGCACCGATGATAGCTACATTGGTCGACATTGATTTTACTCCTTCAGTAGTGCTCTATTCCTCATGACATGATCCGCTAGAGTGATAGCAACCATGGCTTCCACGACCGCGACCGCTCTGGGTACCACACAGGGGTCGTGCCGGCCGCGCGCCTGCATGGTCGTATTCTTGCCTTTGACCGTGACGGTCTGCTGCTCCTGCTCGATGGTCGACGCAGGTTTGAACGCGATCCGGAGGATGATGTCCTGACCTGAGCTGATGCCGCCCAGGATGCCTCCGGCATGATTGCTCGCCATAGAGACCTTCCCCCGTTTTGATGTGAAAGGATCATTGTGCACTGAGCCCTTCATGCGGCTGGAGGCGAAACCTTCGCCTATTTCAAAACCTTTCACAGCCGGGATGGACATGCAGGCTTTAGCCAGGTCAGCGCTGAGCTTGTCAAAGACAGGTTCCCCCAGTCCAACCGGGACGTCACGAACGATGCATTCCACTACTCCACCGATGGAATCACCTGCAGACCTCACCTGACGCACCAGGGCTTCCATCTTTTTGGCCGCCTTGGCGTCTGGACACCGGACGACATTCGACTCCACCTGGGCAGAGGTGACGGTCATGGGATCGATCGAGCCTTCAATATCGCCGACGCTTCGCACATAGGCCAGGACTTCGATCGCCGTACACGAGGCAAGAACAACCCTCGCTACCGCTCCTGCGGCAACCCTGCCGACCGTCTCCCGGGCACTGGCTCGTCCGCCGCCCTGCCAGTTGCGGATACCGTACTTCTGTTCGTACGTGAAGTCAGCGTGCCCTGGGCGGTACATCTGGCTAAACCCGAGATAATCATCGCTTCTGGCATCTTCATTCCACACCAGCAGCGAGATCGGGGTCCCGAGCGTCTGACCCTCGAACACACCGGAGAGGATATGCAC
>CAYOQW010000242.1:0-2513 GCA_964406175.1 uncultured Candidatus Saccharibacteria bacterium | reverse complement strand
GTTTATAGTATCCCTGTCCAATTCCTAGGAGACCGCGTGATGCTGAAGTTCAATCAGATGGACGTATACGACGAAGCCAAGAAATACCTGCTCTACTGCGAAACGATCTCCCAGCGCTCTATCATGCCGGTCGACGACAAGCTCGACCACAAGATCCGCAGCTCGCTCATCACCCTCGTCTCCAATATCGCCCGCAGCTCTGCCCTGTTCGATACTCCAGAATATGCCAAATCAGTCCTCGAATCAGTCGCCTGGCTCCACGAGATCGCTGCCGGATTCGATATCGCCCATGACAAAAAAGACGTGGACGATGAAATGTTCACAAAACTGAAAGACAAGACCGAACGCCTGCTCGCCATGCTCGAACAATCCAAATAGTCCTTCACGTCGTTCTCGAACGACGTGACCTGCGTGTCTCCGTAGTTCAACTGGATAGAACGTCGGCCTCCGAAGCCGAAGGTTACAGGTTCGACCCCTGTCGGGGACACCACCCTGTAGTATTACACTACAGGGACCACGTTATCTCATTACACCCACTCACCAAAATGTGGGTTTTCCGGCTTGTGGTGTAAAACAAACCCAGTCCAGGGATCACCAGTACAGAACAGACCAGGCACACCGATCAGAGATCATATTTCCCAGCTTTGATCAAGGACTGGACCCTGGTGAAAGCATCATATGCATGGGCGACGGTGTCGACCCTGATCGTCTGGTCGGGGAACCGGACACCACCCTCTGCGTGCGGGATATCGGTGATGAAATACAGGTCTGGACCCAAGAACTGGGCATTCATGACCTCTGAGATCAGGTACCTCATCCCCTGGCCGAACTGATCAGCAAGCGCGATATCGCCCTGGTCATAGGCCAGCTCGTAGGCATAGGTCAGACCTTCGAGGAATACCGCATCAGCTGCGATCCCGACTACACCATTTTTCTGGTCCTCGGTCCGGCCAAGCTGGTCTGCGTAGGGCTTCCCGTCTGTATTCTGATCCGCGAGGCGTCTCAGATTCAAGGCGTAGACGGCCTGACGGTAGCGAATATCACCTGTGACTTCATACAGATGAGCGAGCGACATGCTGTGCCAGGGGACATAAAAAGGGGAATAATTGTCAGACAGCTGATCGACATATTCGACCAGATAATAGTCCTGTGCCTGTATCGCCGCCTCCAGTGCTGCCTGATCACCGGTCTTCTCATAGTACTCGACCAGTGCCAATATCGCTTCACCTGAATAAAAAATGATCTGTTCCTGATCGCTCTCGCTACTGTCAGGATCGGAAAACAGCGAGACCAGGAACGAGCCGTCAGCCTGCTGGCTCGTTTTGATACCAGTGATGAGCGACTCTGCCTGAGGCCCATAGGTCTCATACTGAGGGCTCGCCAGCAGCGACCGCACGAGGAATGAACTGACGCCGATATTCGAAGCCTCCTGATACGCCACAAAACCGATCCTGTCACGTTCGGCATACCAGGAGCTCATGATGTATCTCAGATTGCGTTCGCTCTGGACACTATAGGCCGTAACACTGGTACTGATGTTCGCAAGCGATACTGAAGCGATCATCTGCCGCAAGACCTGATCCTCGGTCGAGTACTTGTTCTGGATCGGATCCCATATATAGCCAAAAGAGCCGATTGATCTCTGATCCTGGAGTAGCCAGGTCTGCATAGCTGCCGTGGACGTATCAAGCATGGCGGCATCGATTGAACCAGGTTCATGCAGTACAGCACACCGATACAAGGTGGTCACCCCGGAAAAAGGTGAACTGGCCAGGAGATGCAGGGTCGGAAAATATGACAGTTGCACTGCGGGGTCATCATTGCAGGTGGCTGGTAAACCGGCTTTTTGGCAGAGTCTCGAGATCAGCTCGTTGGTCGGTGGTTTACCTGACTCGACCGCTACCGAATTATAATAGATCGCACTTGTCACCCCATCGGTCAGACGGACACCATGGATACCCGGTTCATACCCCGCATCCCAGGTGTGTTCGGGTCCGAGAATGAACAGTTCTATCCCGCTTTTCGCTGCTTCGACCGCAGTCAGCTGCCCATACCGGGTATCATCCAGCGTGCTGAGCGTAGCCCGATACACAGTTTGCAACAGATTGTCAGTCTTCGCAGACCAGGAGCCACGTTTGACCCCATCCAGACGTAATCCGGCAAAGACGGTATTGTCTATTCCATCAAATGCAGCAGAAAAAGACGCCGGCTCAGGATTACCGGCGTTATGATCATAAACCGCCTGGAAAGCAGTATCGATAAGTATCTGTTTGTCACCCTCTGTCAGTTCCACCCCGGCTGACAGATCTGCAGGCAGCCCAGAAAGTGCCGTCGTTCTGTCGCTATCTGGACGCAAGGCACGGCTGACGCTCCAGACCAATGCAGCGATCAGAAGTACTATGAAAATCAGCCCTGCCCCCAGCCGTCCCCAGCCGACATGTATGATCGTATACTCTGGTTCCCGTATGGGTGAGGGTTTTGGTCTGTTCATTATCTCTGGTATTGAGTAATTG
>CAYOQW010000241.1:0-2518 GCA_964406175.1 uncultured Candidatus Saccharibacteria bacterium | reverse complement strand
TCATCATCCTACACTTTTCCCTCTAGGGGGTTGCAATCGTTTCTCGAACTCGGGGGTGACATTCTACCTGAATGATAACAACACCATTGCCCGCACCAACGTATCTTGGGCGTGGACCTACCAAGTGCCTGCCGACCAGGTCCCGTCTTGCGGCCAAAAGTAACTCCTCATTATGCGAGAAAGGACGCCCTCACCGGTGCCCTTTCTCGCAGGTTTATGATCCGTTAGCTGTACGCTACCGGATCACCTCGACGGTTCGTCCACGGACGAGCGGCGGAGGTGTCCTGAATATCAGAGCCCGCCATCAAGAGGGAGTCAAAAAGAGAGCACACAGGTGCTCTCTTTTTGACTCTTCGGCCAATACGTACTACAATACGTACGTACCCTTTATAGTACGCAAGGAACACCATGACCACCAACTTTACCGTCACCCAGGCCCGCACCCAGCTCTTTGATCTCATGAAGCAGGCGACCACTGGTTATAAAAAATTCACCATCACCTCCAAAAGCGGCGACGCGGTCCTCATCTCCAGTGAGGAGTATGAAAGCCTCATCGAGACGCTCGAACTGCTCTCGCAGCCCGGATTCCGCCAGTCCATAGAGGAAGCCAAAGACGACATCTCCCAGGGCAGGACGGTCAGTATTGATGACGCGTTCGGGGTCTAGATGTACGAGATACGCATCACCCATACCGCACAAAAGGATATCGCCAAGCTGTCCCCAAAGCTGAAACTCAAGCTGAAGGGCGTTCTGCTGGAAGTGATCGCCAAAGACCCGTACACTGGGAAGAAGCTGATCGGGGACCTTCTGGGAAGCTATTCCTACCGTCTCACCTATAAAGACCGGATCGTCTACAGTATCGATGACACACTGAAGATCGTCTATCTGGAGCGTGCCAGGACACACTACGACGACTGACGCCTCTGATTTCCGAAGTGCAACAAAAGAGAGCGCATATGCGCTCTCTTTTGTTAACACAGGAGCTACCTTCTGCGGTACCTCCTCAGCTGGAGCATATTAATTCGCGCTATAGACTGAATAATTGGTCCTGGTGTCCTCGAGATAGGCCGTCAAGGTATACATAGAGGCACCACCACTATAACGATACGTCATCTCGCCAGTATTGACCGGGTCGGCCGGAAACTCAGAAAGATACTCCGGCACGAGTGCCAGACGTAATGCGCTATACGAATCTGCAACAGGATAGGTCAGATGATCATCATAATATAGTTCAAACGCCGTACGGACGTCATGGAGATCATCTTTTCTCCGTGAGTCTCTGGATACCACCCCGAAATTGAGTACCATGTCTGCTTCTACCAGTGTTCTGAGGAGATCGGGGTTGACCTCCTCTCCACCAGGATCATCGATCACTGGTGTCTGCTGCGCAGCAAGTTCCATGGAATCGGCCAGCGAATTGACCTGGTCATGAAGACCGTCCACCTGATCCCTGACCTCTGTCAGCTCTCTGTGCTGATCGTAGAGCAGATACCCGAGTGCACCGGTCGAAATGACCAGCAGAACAGCCAGCACTCCGACTGATAGCCTGTGCATAGAGAACCCTCCTGTGCTCAGAATTGATCAACACAGACCAAGTACCTGGCGAATACTTCGCGAAAAGAGCTCTACCTCAACGGTCATCATGTCCACGGAACAGGATCAATGCATCCCGCACCCGCAGGCATAGGTGTAGTTCCCTGGATCAGCGCTCACTTTGTCAGACCATTGAGCGCTCGCCTGATAGATACCGATGAAGACCGAAATGCTAACGATCGCTATCCCTGCGAACACTTTTTGGACTACCCCTCTGAAGATTGTCTGTTTCCTCACCGGTTCGGGGACCTGTTCCCCGGTCGATATTTTCTTACGCATCCTTCGCTCTCTGACCCCGGCCAGCCAGCAGACCACCGTGCCGACAATACCAGAGAGAGCACCAGCAATAAACACATTGCTGACATCAATGATCCTGGAAATGGTGATAGACAGTACGCAACAGGGATCCTGATCCACAGCAGTGTCGTACGCCCTGGGGATATAGGACTTCATCTGCGTCATGCTCAATTGGACGAGCAGCGCCGAAAAGACCAGGACCAGCAATACCAGACCAATTTTCTTCATCGACACCGCCCTGTTTAATCAGATATCCAGCGGAAACCTGGCACAAAGTGCCTCTACCTCGGCAGCGATCTCATCGAGACGCGGCCATTCACCGAGCCGGGCTTCGAACTCAGCGGGCTTCAGGTCGCAGTGCGGTGCCACCAGCGTGATCACTTCGTCGATCCAGGCGGCGATCTGGTCCATTTCTGCTTCCTTCATCCCGCGCGTCGTGATGACCGGGGTACCCATGCGAATTCCGGACGGGTTCATGGGGGAACCGTTCTCATTGGGCACGGAATTGCGATTGAGCACGATACCAGCCCGATCCAGGGCCTTGGCGAGATTACGGCCGGTCAAACCCTGTTTCCGCATGTCGATGAGGACCAGATGCTTGTCCGTACCGCCAGACACAACGTCATAC
>CAYOQW010000240.1:0-2521 GCA_964406175.1 uncultured Candidatus Saccharibacteria bacterium | reverse complement strand
CTCCTACTAGGAAAGGGGGAATCATTATTTATCTACCAGCAGCTTTGACCTGTCCAGGCTGCTCTGGTGCGCACGATACCAATCATAGAGCTTCCTGATCGCCTGGTCGATCGGCGTCATTGTAACTCCTGGCATGTCTTTTCTCAACCGGGCATTATCCCCGCTGTACGAAAGTCCGTTCCCTGACTGTGCGATCTGGACCGGGACGTTCGTGCCGGACAGAGCTGCGACCGTCCGGGCTATGCCCGCCAGTTCAACCGTCTCCTCCGGGGTGATGTTATACGCCCGCTCCGGCGGCGGTGTTTCGATGAAGAATTTCAGGACCGGCATCAGGTCATCGATGAACAGGTAGCTGAACGTGCGGTTCTGCCGGCAGGTGATCGGCAGGTCAAAAAGCGTCTTGCAGATGGCATTGGAGATGAACCTGATGGCATAATCCTCATACTTGCCAAAGATGCCGAAGATCCGCAGGTCAAAGATGTTATCAGTCGTCTGGATGAACGTCGAGCACAGATACTTGGCATAGCCGACAGGATCTGCCGGCACATGCATATCGAACGCTTCTTCCGGAACGCTGCTCAAATTCTGGCGGGTGTCATAGACCGAACCGGAACCGAGGAACAGCATGCTACCGAACAGAGATCTGCACCGGGCAAGGTTAAAGAACATCCGGGTATTAGCTTCCACGAGACCGCTTAAGTCAGACGCATTGCGATGTCCTGGCTTGACGGCAGAATGGATGACCGCGTCGAACCGGCCAGACTTCAGGTACTGCTGCACCTGATCATCATTCAAAAGGTCCAGCTCCGCGTGGCCTGGTGCACTGATCTCGTAGACCGTTCCCAACTGCTCGAGGATGTTGTGGCCGATGAAGCCGCTGCCGCCGGTGAGGAGGATCTTTTTCATGGGCTGACCTCATCTGCAGCTGAAGCAACGGCAGCATGCCCGGACGGAACAAAACGGTCATAGATGATCAGGCCGCACAGCGCTGTCATCAGGACGATATTGAGCAGTGAGTTGAGATTGATCCCCTGAAGCGTGGTGAAGTACGTCTTGGGTATGAGCAGAAGGCCGAACAATACCGCATAGACCGTATCGAACCGGCTCCGGGTCCGGGTACCTGCGAACAGAACGAGCGGCAGGAACAGATGGATGAGCTTATAGTCTGCCGAAATATAGGGAAGGAGGATCATGCTCGCGACCAGCAGAGCGATCTTTTTCCAGCGTTCCTTTTCAAACCAGATGACATAGCCGGACACGGCACCGAACACGACCACGGTCCCGATGAGATAGGGAGTGAGGAGCCACTCGAGCGAAATCTTCAGATACCCCAGCAGTCTGGCCGCCCGCAGGACAGAAAAATAAGATCCATTGTAATTAATACCGTCCAGAACGAAATTCGGATAGGCCGAGAACCGCCGCATCTCCTCGAAGACCGCCCGGGGGGCTGAGCTCATGATGTCCAGGCTGGAATTGATGAATTCGAGATAATTGGCATTGTACCACTTGAGCCCCAGTTGCAGGCCTTCGATATTGGAGATAATGGTGCCGGGGAACAGCAGCAGCGCACCGACGCTCAGCACGATCGCTGAGAGACAGACGACGAAGCACTGCCTGTACTTTCTCTCCGACAGGAGAAAGATCAGGAACACCGCGGGGTACAGTTTCATGGCAATGGCCAGGGACAGGCTGATGGACGCGGCCAGATACTTTTTTTTCTGAAAAAGCAGCAGGAACAAGGCACAGCAGCCGAACACATACAGCTCCAGATTGCCCCGGTCCAGAGTGATGAGCACTGGATAGCTCATCAGCAGGATCACGACCGGGAACCAGGTGAACAGGTCCAGTTTGCGGGTATGCACCTGACGGAGCAGGAAATAGTACGACAGCCACAACACGAACAGTCCCGCTGCGAGACCGGCGAACCAGTAAAAAGGATGCCAGCTGGCCGGAATGAGGCTGAAGGGATACATGAACACATAGGCAAAAGGAAAATAATTCCCGAACATGCCCGCCGTCTCATAGTAGGGATCGAGGTGCCTGACCACCGTGATGATGTTGAAAAAATCAGCGAACCGGTCTGTCGGATCGAACAGGAACGTATTGTGAGGGAACAGGACGCCCCGATAGATCGCCTGACCGTAATACACCACCACCGCAAACAAAAAACCAATTAGTGCTACGAGCGAGATCAGCTGCAGCCGGTCCTTCTTCAATGGATAAGATACGTGAGGTATGCCCGCCATGCGTTCAGCCTGTTTCATGAATTTGAGCTTGATGAGCGTCGTCGCATAGGAAAAGGCAAAGGATACCAGATTACGCTTGGTGTGGCCGAACATGCGTTCCTTGAAAAAGTACGGCAGCTCTTTGATCACGAGCTGTTTCTTGTGCCGGGCCAGCTTCACCAGGATCTCTTCCACGATATCGAAATTATTCGATGTCAGATGCAGAGCCTGCAGCTGATCGGTCTGGTACAGCTTGAAGCTGTTGGACACATCAACAGCTTCAAGCTGTACCAGAC
>CAYOQW010000239.1:0-2522 GCA_964406175.1 uncultured Candidatus Saccharibacteria bacterium | reverse complement strand
GGACGTGGATGTGGGTACCGGCGGCATCACAATGGATGCTTCTACCACCGGCACCTTTGACGTCACGACCGGCAGCGGGCTCGTGAGCTTGAACAGCACCACTGGAGAGCTTGATCTCACAACCGGCAATACGACCAATACTGCGCTTGATCTGAATGCCACAGCTGGTGGATTTGGTCTCGACAGCGTTCTGTCCTCCAACGTGACGCTCACCGCCAATAATGCCGGTGCCCAGACCATGCTCATCGAAGTGACCAATGCCGGAGCCGGCACAGGACTGCTTGATATCAACGCAGACGATGCCATCACCATGGACAGCCTGGCAGCCGGCATCAGCCTCGATGCCGCCGGAGCGAGCAATTTCACTACTTCCGCTGGCAATCTGACCCTCAGCTCTGGTGCTACTGTCGATATCGACGGTGCGACCGACGTGCAGATCGAGAACTGGATCTTCAATGGCGACGGACTGTCGAATGCCAGCGGTACGCTCACCACTTCGATCATCACCACGGGGACCAATAGCCCGCTCTATATCCGCCCCAATGGTACAGGCGATATCATGCTGCAGGCCGATGGTGATACCACAGACTACATTCAGGTACTGAAACAGGCTGACAACGAGAATCAGATCCTGTTCATCAGTGATGATACCTACAGCAATACACCCGGTATCCGCTACAATCCTACCCTCAATCGTATGCAATTCCAGGATGACGGCGGCGTCTGGAGATCATTTTCCTCGCTGGCCACCGGTAATGCAGATTCCTGGCTTCGTAATGGTACCAATGAGATCATAGGTCCTGAATTCGTCGCTGATGATCTCGTACTTGGCGTTGATTCTACCTCGATCACCGGTATTGATGCGCAGGCAGAGCTGTACTTCGACACAGCCAGCAGTTCCATGTATATCAACAATGATAATGCCCACAATTCCTACCTCTATCTCTGGGGCGACGGCACATCCGCTGGTGATTTCAATACCACGGCCAATGCAGGTATCCGTGTTTCTGATACCGGTAACCTCCAGTGGCAGGATCAGAGCGGCACCTGGACTTCTATCAGCACCCTGTCCAACACGGGTAGCTCGCTTTGGGTAGATACCGGTACCGGTATCATTCGTCAGCTCGTCGCGTCCAATGACCTGGTCGTTGGCGGTACGGATGTCGATAATTCCGATATCGCACTTGACCAGAGAGGGGCAGTCGCCAGTGAATACGGCTTTGTCAGATTCCCCACTGACGCAGGGATAAACGGACTGGAATTCGAGGACGGGGCTACTGACAAATTCTTCCGTTTCAATGACACTGGTGAGAATTACTTCGAAGTCAACGATTCTGTCTACTTCACCGTCGCCGGCTCTGTCCTCGGTAACAGTGCGGGAACATTGAATCTGACCGGATCGAACATCAATTTCTATGCCAATAATGACTCAACAAACTTCATGTACATGACCGATACCGGTACCGATGATAATGGCTTGCTCTGGGACGATGTGACCGGCAGCGCCACCAATGATCCCGGCATTCGCGTCAACGACATCACGGGCAATATGGAATACCGCGATGAGGACAGTGCCACCTGGGTCGAGCTCGATAGTCTGTATGGCTCAGATGCGACCTGGAATGCCGCCGGCGGCGAATTGTATCTGGCAGCGGGTATCGATACGTATGAAGTCTGGGTCAAGAATACGACCAACGGCCTGAAGCTTGATGAAAAACTTGACGTCAATACGGATGCCGCTGACGAGTCCATCACCTTTGACCGGACCAACATCGGCACCAGCTTCATGACCGTCACTGACCTGCGGGCCGGTGTCAATAATGATGTTCATGGCGAAGCATCATTTGTTGTCAACAGCAGCGGCACCTACGGCATGAGCGTCGAAAATGGTGACTTCTATGTCGTGGACAATGCCGAGATCGGCACCCTGCTGACCGTTTCCGGGCTTTCCAATCTCAATGGCGGTATCGCCGTCGATACGGATAACTTCACCGTCTCCAGTACGACCGGTCAGACCGCTATCGCGACTTCTGCGACGACCGGTACCGGTTTGAACGTCAGTTTTGATGCCGCGACACAGGGTGCCGGTGCTCTGGTGGGGGCCAAAGTTGATATGTCCAATATCACCATGACCGGGGTCAATCAGAACCTCTATGGTATCCAGGTAACAGCCCCGACCGGCACCGCAGGCACCAATAATCAATATGGTATCTATGTCGGTGGTACCAACTGGGACTATGCCATCTACACCGATGATGACGTGTACTTCGGCGGCAGCACGACCATCGCCGGCACCACCTTTGCCCAGAACACCATCCAGCTCCAGAACGGTGAGATCATCAATAACACTCCCGATGGCGATATCATCTTCACCGAGAATAACACCACCACGACCAATACCCTGACCTTTGATCTGAACGCCGCCAACGACCTCATCAATATCAGCAATACCGAAAAACTCGGCCTCATCTCGTCCAATGCTTCGGCTGATGCCCTGCGGATCAACGCTTCCAATGCAGCCG
>CAYOQW010000238.1:0-2539 GCA_964406175.1 uncultured Candidatus Saccharibacteria bacterium | reverse complement strand
GGCAAGTTCGACCAGCATGATCGAGGTCCATCTGCTCGTCGGTCTCGGTGAATCCCTCATGACGATCATCGGCATGCGTCTTTTTTTCGCAAAACGGACTACTCAGGAAAGCTGACGTCCAGTCCCCACGATCTCAGCCCTTCACAGCTCAAAACCTGCACTCATGCAGGTTTTTTTGTTCCCCTCTGCCCTTGGCAACCGTCAGCCCCCGTCGTATCATCTTATCGTACATCCGCCTTCGTACATCGTACTTCGCATCTTAATCGCCACCCCCATGTCCTCAACCGCTGACTTCATCGAATACATCGCTGCCCAGACCCGCGATGCCGGGCAGATCTCCTACCGAAAAATGTTCGGCGAGTACGCTCTGTACTGCGATACCAAAGTGATCGCCCTGGTGTGCGACGATCAGCTTTTCATCAAGCCGACAGAAGCCGGAAAAAAGCATATCGGTCAACCGGTCGAAGCTCCCCCGTACGATGGTGCCAAAATGTACTACCTGATCGAGGACACCGATGACGGCGAGTGGCTGAGCGAGCTGGTCAGATTGACAGCGTCAGAGCTTCCCCAGCCCAAGCCAAAAAAAGCAAAAAACCACGACTAGACAAAAAGCCGAGGTTTCCGTATACTCTTTTTTGTTCTTTGACGTGAGACAAGTGAACATGGGCGGCTAGCTCAGTTGGTTAGAGCGCCTGCTTGACGTGCAGGAGGTCACAGGTTCGACTCCTATGCCGCCCACCACCCGCCACTGGCGGGTGACGTGGTTCGCCCTCACCGGCGACCCACCAACCGCAATTAAACACCTTTTCGAAGGTGTTTTTTTGTACCCCCTGTTTCTAGCCCCCGGGCGAGGAATACCGCCCGCGCTCTCAACCCTGAGTTGTCAAAGCGCAAGCGATCATACCGGTGCCCACTTTCCCTTTATGGTTTCCAGAACTTGTTATGTTTCCTGACTTCCCGGTCCATGTGCGACTGTCGGCTGAGGTCCTGCACCTTGCGAACACTTGCACCGGTAGCCTGGTCCCGTTCGCTTTCACCCAGAAGCAGACGTTTCAGTTCTTTCTTGCCTTTGTAGTCGGCGACCACCTCGACCCGCTCCATCGTGTAGGGATCGAACCGGGTCCAGTACATGCAGGCAGAGACGGTCATGGGCAGAGGGGTGAACAGCTGAAACTGCTCGACATTCCGGAGGCTCTTCATCTCTTTGGATAGTTCCAGCGCGGTCGCTGGCGTTTCGCCGGGATGACCAACCATGAAATAGTAAGTCAGGAACTGTTTCTTTTTCCGGTTCAAGTCCTGAAAAATGGCGACGAATTCCTTCAGCCCGCCGTTCTTCTTGTTCATCCTGGCCAGGACCTCAGGCGAGACATGCTCCGGCGCGATCTTCAGACAGCCGGAGACGTGGTAGTCGCTCAGCTCCCTGATGTACGCCTTGCTCTTGACCGCCAGGTCGAATCTGACGCCACTGCGCACGAACACCTTTTTCACCCCCGGTATCGCTCTCGCCTTGCGCATGAGCTGAATGAGCCGGTCATGGCTGAGATCAGCCCGATTGCAGGATGCACAGTGCGGCGAACAGTGCACCTGGTCACAGTCCATGCCGTACATGTTGGCTGCAGGGCCACCGAGATCATCGATATAGCCTTTGAATTTCTCATGATGGGTCAGCGTCTCGATCTCGGTAAGGATGCTCTCCTCGCTGCGCGAAATGATCGTATTGCCCTGATGGAGCCCGAGCGAACAGAAATGACAGTCCCCTACGCACCCGCGATGAGTGATGACCGAGAATTGCGCCATAGCAAGAAGTGATCCCGGATGCAGGTCGCGGGTATAGGGCAGAGAGTAGATCCAGTCGAGATCAGCAGGCGTGTACACCGGATACCGGTACTGGACGACGAAACGGTTGCCGTGCCCCTGGGCCAGGGTCTTTTGATTGCTGAGCGTTCTCTGGAGCGCACAGAATGCCTCTCTTTCCGTACTTGCTCTTTCGAACGAGGGAACGATCACCGCTGACTCAGGAGCCGATTTCTGGACCACACAGGTCCCTGCTACCCCTTCGAGACTTTCCTGCCGGTCCAGACGCTCCGCGATCTCGATGATCTGCTTCTCGCCGTTGCCATAGACCAGGATGTCAGCACGAGAATCCAGAAGGATGCTGCGACGTACCGCATTGTCCCAGTAGTCATAGTGCGCGAACCGGCGAAGAGACGCCTCGACCCCGCCGATGACGAGAGGAACTCCCTTGAACTGTTCCCTCAGTCTCTGACAGTACACAATGACCGCCCGGTCCGGCATGGGCTCGACGTTCCGCGTCCCGGTGACCTCACGTTCTTTCTTGAGCGGTGTGTAATTGTGCAGCATGCTGTCGATCGAGCCCGACGTGATGCCAAAGAACAGACGTGGCTTCCCGAGCCGTGCGTAGTCCTCGGCCTTCACCGGTTTTTCGATGATGCCGACCGAGTAGCCCCGGGATTCAAGCACACGAGCGATCACCCCGACCGGCGAGTACGGGTGGTCGTCCCAGTATTCGCCAGAAATG
>CAYOQW010000237.1:0-2548 GCA_964406175.1 uncultured Candidatus Saccharibacteria bacterium | reverse complement strand
CGCCTGGTCTATATGATCTCGTCGCTCCTCATGATCAAGGTCCTGACCGGCTATCTCGGGCAGGAGGGTTTTGGTCAGTACAATATCGCGGTCGACTACCTCGGGTTTTTCGGGGTGCTGGTCGACATGGGCCTGTATCTGCTCCTGGTGCAGGCGATCACGACCATCAAGGATGAACAGCAGCGCAGCCGGCGGATCGCCAGCATCGTGGGACTTCGTCTCGTCTCTATCGCAGTCATGTTCTCGTTCGCCTGCGCTCTCATCTTCGTGTTCCCCTACCCCATGTCACTGAAGCTCGGCATCGTGGTCTGCACGCTCGCTTTTGTCATGATCTCGCTGTCGTCTCTCTATGGAGGGATATTCCAGGGGTTCCTGCGGACCGAGTTCGCTGCGTTCAGCGAGGCGCTCGGCCGAGTGGTCAATCTCGTCCTGGTCGTCATCGCCATGGAGCTGCATCTCGGTCTCATGGCGATCTTCTTCACGCTCATCCTGGGAAACGGGGTCAATTTCCTCTTCAACTTCTTCATGTCACGGCAGTTCCTCATCCCGGGGATCAGGTTCTCTCTGACCGACTTCAAGGCGATCTTCCGTGAGGCCGCTCCCCTGGGGCTCATGCTCGCGATCTCGTATCTCTATGTGAAGCAGGATACGATCATTTTGTCGCTCCATCCCTACCTGCCGGGCGGGCTGACCAATGCAGAAGCGGTCGGTATCTACAAGGCGCCCTACAAGCTGCTCGAAAGCGTACAGGGATTTCCTGCGCTGTTCCTGGTCTCCCTGTTCCCGTTCCTCAGTAAATATCTGAGCGAGAACGATGATCGGGTGCGCGGCATGTGTCAGAAGGCTTTTGATTTCCTGGTCGCCTTTGCGGCTCCTATGGTCGTGGGCACCGTGATACTTGCCTACCGCATCATCCCCATCATCACTGGCGGCGGTGACTGGAGCAGATCGATCTTCTGTTTGCAGATCCTCATTTTTGCGATCGCCTTTTCGTTCCTCAATAATTTCACCGGGCATCTGCTCATCGCCAAGAAGCAGCAGAAGCGGTTGATTATCCCCAATATTTCCTATCTGGTGTTCAACCTTGTCCTGAATCTGATCCTGATCCCCTATCTCGCCTACAACGGTTCAGCGATCGCGACGGTCGCGACGGAGCTGCTTGTGCTGGTCATTAATTTCGCCATCGTGTATCAGACCATGCACTGGCGTCCCAGTCTCCATGTCCTGGGTAAGATCATCCTGAGCGCTCTGGTCATGGGTGCGGTCACGTTTACCCTGGACCGCTGGGGTGTCAATTTCTGGCTGGTCGTGCCGGCGGCGGCCTGTGTGTACGGGGTGATGCTCAGCCTGGTCGGTGGTTTGCCTGAAGGCATGACACCAGCGACCATCCTGCAGAAATTGAAGAAGACTGCATGATCTCCCAGCCCATTGATCGACGGATAGAGAATTTCAAAAGGCCGTAACGCGTGAACCCGCGAACTCGTTAACACTTCGACCGTGCTCAGTGTAAAACCCGTTAACTCCCAGGATTATACATGCGTGTTGTCATCGATTGCCGCTGGATCAGGAGCGTGAAACTGGACGGGATCGGCCGGTACACGTTCGAGCTGGTGAGGGAACTGGTACATCTTCCTGAGCACGATACGCTCTATATCCTTCTCGTCCACGATAGAGAGGTCGCCAGCTGGCTGGAACGCGAATATCAGCTGAAGGACCTGACCCATGTGCGGCTGCAGCGGCTTCCCTACCCGGTCCTTTGTCTTTCTGATATCAGGAAGCTGAGAGGAGATCTGGAAGTCTTGAAACCGGACGTGGTGTTCTGTCCCAACTATCTCTGCCGGCCATTTTCTCCGAAATACCGGACGATATTGACGGTCCATGATCTCATCCCGTTCGTCATGCCTGAGGTGCGGACGAGACTGCTCTGGAAGGTGTTCTACGGCATGCCCTTCTTGACCCGCTCCCTACTGCGCAGGGCTGATCGCCTCGTCACGGTTTCCCTCTATTCTGCCGGGGATATCAGTAAGCGGTTCGGTATCCCCGAGGACACCATCCACGTGGTGTCGGAAGGTGTCGCGGAAACGTTCTCCCTGCCGGTCGAAGCGGCGAAAAGGGATCTGGTGCGACAGCGGTACGACCTGCCTGAACGGTATGTCCTCTGCGTATCCAGACAACAGCCCTACAAGAACCTGCTCGGTCTGGCCCGGGCCTACGCAGCACTGCCCGATGCTTTAAAATCCCGGTACCAACTGGTGCTCACTGGCGAGCCGCACCGGCAGTACCGTGAGGAGCTGACCGCAGCGCTGGCTCCGCTGATCTCGGCCCGGCAGGCCGTCTTCACCGGGTTCGTCGGGGATGAGGATCTCCCGGCGCTGTACCAGATGGCGAGCCTGTTCGTCCTGCCCTCGCTCTATGAAGGCTTTGGTCTCCCGGTACTGGAAGCCATGGCGTCCGGTTGTCCGGTCGCCTGCAGTGATGCTGCCTCCCTGCCGGAGGTCGGCGGCGATGCAGTGGACTATTTTGACCCGCGAGATCAGCAGTCCATGAC
>CAYOQW010000236.1:0-2564 GCA_964406175.1 uncultured Candidatus Saccharibacteria bacterium | reverse complement strand
GGCCAATACCATGCTGGTCATCGGAGCAGAGGATTTCGGTCTGTCCTCTCTGTATCAGCTGAAGGGCCGGATCGGCCGGTCAGACCGGCAGGCTTTTGCGTATTTTCTCTTTCGGGACGAGAAGCTGACCGTCCCGGCCCGTGAGCGTCTGGATGCCCTGAAGGAACATACCCAGCTGGGATCTGGCCTGTCAATTGCTCTTCGAGACCTGGAGATCCGGGGAGCCGGCAGCATCCTGGGCGTCGAGCAGAGCGGGCATATCGATGGTATCGGGTTTGAGCTGTATTCCAAACTTTTGAAAAAAGCCATAGTAAGACAATCCAAACTGCTCGATCCGGACCATGCCGGCAGGATCGAGGAAACGGATGCGGCAGATGCCCTCATCGATACCGTGTCGGTCGATCTCCCGCTCAGTGCCTATATCCCGGAGGGCTATATCCAGAACGAGACGGAGAAGATGGCACTCTATCAGCGGATGAGCGAACTTGCGACCGAGGAGGAGTTCCGGGAGCTGATGGGGGAGATGCTCGACCGGTTTGGTCAGATGCCGGTCCAGGTCAGCAATCTTCTCACCCTACTCAATCTTCGATTGCTCGCCTATCGGGCCGGTGTTTCGAAAGTCTGGATCAAGAACGGCATTCTGTTCTTTGAGTTTTTCAAGTCTCCCACTCTCGAGCAGAAACAAACGCTCTATCGCCACCATGCGGATTGGCGGATCGATGCCCAGGTCGCCAAGCTCCATTTCCAGAAACTCGGACGCGACTGGCTGGTGCAGATCGAAATGCAACTTCGCGCACTTTTTGCCTGATGTAATCATCAGGACATATGTGGTATACTTCTCCTCCTGATTTTAAATCTGGATCGCGGTATGCCTATGTCAACTATCGAACCCATAGAACCAATCGTCCCTACGGTCGGTCAATTGACCAGTGCTTCTGGCTCAAAACCGGTCAACGACCCGGCGTCCGAGACAGATGCAGCGGTACCGACGCTGCGTGATGTCGAGGGAATTACCCTGTCTGGTACGTTCAATGGTGCGATCAGCGGGACACCAGCAGCGGGTTCACCAGCTTCGGCGTCAAGTGTGGCAGTCGGTGCTTCCATACCGGTCGCTGATTCGCGGCTTTTTCCCGTACAGCCAACGGTCACCACTGGTCCTGTCACCGGAGGAGCGGCTGTCACACCACTAACCGCTGTAGCGATGCTCAATGATCGGGTCCAGACACCACAAGAACTTGTACAGAAATTCTTTTCCCAGGGGGCAGCTCCTGGAGCTGCTTCAGTCCCTGCATCAGCCGTACCGCTTACGCCACTCGCTCCGTCATCATCTGCTGATCACGCGGGTACTTCGACCCGTAGCCATGACAGCAACGTCGCGGATCTTTCGCCTGCACAGCCTGCTTCGGAACCGCCGACTTCGGACCGTGGAGTTCCAACGGCTGCCGTGCCTCCGACGACGATGCAGACACTGAGCGCCGTTCTTCCGGCTGGCCCAGAAAAGCCCGAGTCTGGCGACAAAACAAGTTATGTCGTAGTTCCACCTTCGTTTGAGCCCGCACCGGCACCAGTTAGACCTGTTACTCCAGAAGCAGCTGCTGCTTCTCCCGCAAGCGGTTCTAGAGCCCAGCCGGCAGCGGTGAAGTCCGTGCCGCCAGTCCCGTCGCCGGTACAAGTATCCGTCGGCAGATCGTCAACGCAGCCGACAGCGAAGCCCGTCACTCCTGTGTCGTCTCCAGTCCCCGCAGCCCTTAGCAGCTCTTCAGCACAGCCCGTTGCTGCCACGCCTTTGACCCCAGCGTCGACATCAGATCCAGTGGCCGGCAAAAACTCGCCAATGCAGCCTGCACAGCAGTCAACGCCGCTGGCAGCGCAGGTGTCAGATGTTTCTCCAGCTGGAGCGTCTTCTGCGGTCGTACCTCCGAGATCTGAGCTCCCATCGAAAGAGCCAGCTCAAGCCCAGGCGAACAAGCCTGCTTCAACCGATACCGTTTATGTGGTCGTGCCGTCCTCCTATCAGGCTTCCACGCCGGTCCCGGGTGCGGAGCCGGCAGCAGCCTCGATCCCAGCATCGATCTCAGCACCGCCTGCTGCAGCATCCACTTCAGTGCCGGCATCGACGGAACCGTCTAAGACTGCGCCAGACGCGTCGCATGATGACGCGGGAAGGTCCGTGTCGCCTGGCAGCTCTTCTTCTTCGGATCCAGTTCCAAGTGGCACCGCTCGTGCCGGTGCAGGATCGATCGCGGCAGCTGAGGCAGCAGGTTCAAGGGGCGCAGCTGATCAGCCTGATGGACCGTGGACCCTTCCGCGCCGGGAAGTGCCGGCAGCCGCACCGGCTGCTGTTCCACCTTCCAGGCCTTCCTGGATCGGCTTCCTGCTCCCCGTCCTCGCGCTGATCCTCCTGGGACTGTTCCTGCTCCGTTCGGTCCTCATCTTCGTCGCGGTATTCCTGGCGCTGACCATCGCAGTCGCTGCGGTCGTCGTCCTTCTGGTCCGGGCAGTCGGTTTGCTTTTCCGCCGCTGGCCCCGTGTCCGGCGCACTGCTCAGGTGCTGTGCATCATAG
>CAYOQW010000235.1:1071-2567 GCA_964406175.1 uncultured Candidatus Saccharibacteria bacterium | reverse complement strand
GAACCAAGGGTGATCGAGTCGCTCAGGGTCTCTTTCTTCATGTACACATCCCACTCAGCGATGGCAGCTTTCAGGTCATCATCAGTGAACTCAAGGGTAACAGCGATGCGGTCCTCGATCTCGAGGCCGGCGGTCTTGCGGGCTGACTGGATCTCACGGACGAGATCGCGGACCATCCCTTCACGCTTCAGCTCCGGGGTGATGGTGGTCGAGAGGAAGATGCTGGCCTGGGCGAGCTGGGCACTGACGCCGCCCTCGGTCGGCAGCTCGGCGACCACCTTGAATTCCTTGACGTTCAGCTCGTCCTGGATGAGAGCGATCAGGTCGGCTGACAGGTCTGTCAGATAGGCTTTCTCGGTCTTGATGGCGACCAGAGGAAGCGGCTGACGGACCTTGATCTTGGTGGCAGAGCGCAGGGCACGCACACCCTCGACCATATCCTGCACCAGGGCCATCTGGTCCTCCAGCTCGATACTGCGAAGTGCAGGGTCAGAGGCCGGATAATCGGTCAGATGGATCGATTCAGGGGCATTATTGTCAACTGACAGGACGAGGTTCTGGTACATGTCCTCAGATACGAACGGCATGATCGGGGCGATCAGTTTGATCAGCGTAACCAGGACGGTATAGAGCGTCTGATAAGCATTTTCCTTGTCCGTATCGCTCTCTGATTTCCAGAACCGTCTGCGGCTGCGGCGTATATACCAGGTGGACAGCTGATTCACGAACGCCTCGATCGGCCTGGCGGTCCGGGTCAGATCATACGACTCGAATCCTGCGGTCATCTCCTCGGTCAAGGCCTGCAAGCGGGACAGAATCCAACGATCAAGCGAATGAGTGGATGCATCGGCCCCTGCCCCCTGCTTCATACTACCAACTACATTTTTCGGGCTCCAGTTGTCGATCGACGCATACGTCGTGAAGAATACATAGGAATTCCAAAGGATCATCATCACCTTGCGCATTTTTTCGCGCACCAGCTCGTCCGAAAATCTCCAGTCCTCCCCCATGGGGGTCGAAGCAAAGAAGAAATAGCGCATGGCATCCGTGCCCGTATCGTCCATGAGCTTTTCCGGCTCGGTGTAGTTGCGAAGCCGCTTGGAGAGCTTCACACCCTTTTCATCCAGACCGATACCGTTCACGATGACGTTCTTGAACGCCGGCTTGTCGAACAGGATAGTAGCGATGACGTGCAGGGTGTAGAACCAGCCACGGGTCTGGTCCATACCCTCGGCGATGAAATCGGCAGGGAAACTCTTTTCGAACTGTTCCTTGTTCTCGAACGGATAGTGAGCCTGGGCATAGGGCATGGAACCAGACTCGAACCAACAGTCGAGGACCTCCTCGATGCGTTTCATGTTCTTCTGGCACTTGGGACAGGAGAGCTCGATCTCGTCGATCCAGGGACGATGCAGGTCGACGGTCTCAGCGCGTTCCTTGAACGCGGGAGCGGCTTTTTCCTTCAGCTCGGCAATGGAACCGACGCACTCATGATG
>CAYOQW010000235.1:0-1061 GCA_964406175.1 uncultured Candidatus Saccharibacteria bacterium | reverse complement strand
GGTACATTCCCAGATCGGTAGCGGGGTGCCCCAGTAGCGGTTGCGTCCGATGTTCCAGTCACGTGCCTGTTCGAGCCATTTGCCGAAACGGCCTTCCTGGATATGGCCAGGCACCCAGTTGATCTTTTTATTATTCGCGACAAGTCTATCCCTGATCTCGCTGACCCGGACGAACCAGGTCTCGAGCGAATAGTTGAGGAGCGGGCTGTCGCAGCGCCAGCAGAATGGATACGTATGCCGGATCGTACCGCTCTGATAGAGGAGCTCACGCTTGGCTAGCTCATCCTTGATGAGGTCATCGGCCTGCTTCACAAAAGTACCGGCCCACAGCGTGATCTCCTTGGACATGCGGCCTTCCTGGTCCACTGTCCGATAGATCGGCAAGTCGAGCTCTTTGCCGAGGTTGAAGTCATCTTCACCAAAGAACGGTGCGATGTGGACGATACCGGTACCATCGTCGACCGTGACAAACTCTGCGAGAGCGACATAATGACCTTTTTTCTCGCTGGTTACGAACGAATAGAGAGGACGGTATTTCTTGCCCTGCAGATCTTTGGCTCTGTATGTTTTTACGATCTCATAGGCCTGACCGATGACTGAGAGCCTCTCTTTGGCCAGGATGAAGCACTGCCCGACTGATGATGTCTCGGCATGGGTCAGCTCGTGGCCGTCCGCGGTCTGACCGGAAGTCAGTTTGATCTTCACGTACTCGTGGTCAGGATGGATCGCGACCGCGGCATTGCCGGGCAGGGTCCAGGGAGTGGTGGTCCAAACGAGGAGGAACGTGTTCTGATCCTCTTCCAGCTGCATTTTGACGAATACCGAGGGATCAGAGACATTGTCCTTGTAGCCCTGGTTCACCTCAAAGTTGGATAGCGGCGTCCCGCAGCGCGGACAGTACCAGGTGCTGCGGTAATCCTGGTAGATCATACCCTTGTCCCAGATCTGTTTGAACACCCACCAGATGGACTCCATGTACGTACGGTCCATGGTGGCATAGGAATGCTCAAAATCCACCCAGCGGCCCATGCGGCTGATGGTCTTTTCCCTCTCGGCGGTAT
>CAYOQW010000234.1:0-2584 GCA_964406175.1 uncultured Candidatus Saccharibacteria bacterium | reverse complement strand
GTCCCAGCATGGTCTTGATGCGGTTGGGTGCCGGCAGGTCGAGAGCCGCAAGGGCTCCGGCCGCACAATTCCCCTCATAGTCGATCATGGCCAGGGTGTTGTTGTCGGCGATGCAGAGATCTCCCATGGCTTCCATCATGGTGTGCCAGTCGTCGTCTCCTTTGAGTGTGAACAGGTCTTTTTCTACATCGGTCGCCCAGGCATTCAGAGCCGCCTTGGCGAGTGTGATGCGGCTGACCTTGGTCTTGGTCGCGAAGTACAGGTACGGGACATAGACATCGCTCCCGTTGTTGTTGGTGAACTCTGCGGCTCCAGTGACGGCCACCGGGGTGTCTGCCCCGTTGTATGTCCATACTTTTGTGACCGTGCTGGGCAGGGCGAAGCGATAGACTCCGCCTGATGCCCCGAATCCGTAGAGATTGCCGTCACTCGCCGGCACCCAGAAATTGATCAGTTCGGTGACGGTGCTGCCGGAGATCTTCTTCATCGCCTGATTGCAGGTGAGCGTGTCCTCTTTTTTCTTGATGTTGAGACCAGACCCGAAGCGGAACGCGCCGAAAACCCCTTTGTAGGGGTCGGCGCTGATTCCTCCTTTGTAGGATCTGATCTCGTATGCATCCATGCTAGTCAAACCTTGTGCAAGTGGATGAGCCTTTGTCCATCGAGGTATCCTTGCCCTGCTGTGCCTGGTACGCATTCACGATGAGGGTATCTGCCTCATTCTTTTCGGCGAGCGCGAGATCCTTCTGTTTGCCCTTGGAGAGGCAGGTCGAGAGCGCTATCTTGGTCGCGGCCATGGTGAGAGACGGTGACAATTCCAGGATGGTTGAACGGTAGACCGTTCCCTTGGCATCATTCGAGATGAAGGTGGTCGGGATGCTGAAGCTGTTGGCATCGATGACTGTCACCTTGTAGAGACCGTCATAGTTGATGCTCCCTCCTACGCTCACATAGTCGTTGGTAGTGAGCCCATGGGTCGCCACGGTGACATTGGTCACTCCGGCAGCACCTGCGGCCAGCGTGGTGATGGTGCCGCTCCTGGAGACGGTGTAGTCCGGAGGATTTGTGAGATAGGCCAGGGTCAGATCGAGGCCGGACTCGGTGAGCGCTTCCCCGTTCTGTTTGATGTTGTACTTGGTACCGATGATGGTGAAGACGTACTCGTAATCACTATTCCCCGCGACGAAGTCCTCAAACGGCACATAGTGCGCCTCATTACCATCGACGAGGACGGTTTTGATACCGCCCGGTTTGTAGTCTGCCGGGAGGTCATACCCCTCCTGATCCGCGACCGAATCATCAACATGGGTGGTTTTCCAGAAATCCCACTCGCAGACCACTCGTTTGCGTGAGATCGGGTCTACATAGGAAAAGTCGGCGATATACGCGATGGCTTCCTTCAGCCAGCGCAGCTTCTCGACTTCCTTCCAGAAGCCGGTGCGGCTATTGGAGGGGATCTGGGAATTGAGATTGATGAGGAGGTCGGCGAAGTACATGAGGCGCCCCTTTGTTAATTACTCTTTGACGACCTGCGCATCATTGATGGCGTCAATGACGACGACAAACATCCGGCTGTTGTAGCGACCGCCCATGCCGATCTCTTTGCCGTTTTCGTTCTTGTACGAATTGGGGACGATCTTTCCGAACATGAATGAAGCCTTTTCCAGCGCTTCACGATCGACGGTCACTTTGATCTTGATATCGGACAACGGCTTGACCTCTTCGTTGAACTTGGTGGCATGAGGTTCCGGGATGAATTCGATGCTTTCACCGGTCTGCGGATTCATACGAACCTGGAAGAATTCACGGTATTTCTCACGAATGGCATCCACCTTCTTCTCGTACGACACGACTTTGTCTTCGAGTTCATCCATGACGCGAGTTATCTTGCGCATGGTGTCGAGATCCGGCATGGGGCACAGCTTGCTGTCGTTCAGCTTCATGTAGAGGAACTGAGCCTGGTCATTGGTGAGCGTGATCTGTTTCTTTCCTTCTGACATTTTGGTTCGCCTGATTAAGAAATAAGTGAAAACTGACTGAGGTGAGGGGGACTATTCGAATGCTGGTTTCTCTGTCTGTTCTCCGGACACGCCCGGTTCGTCTTCTGCGACGGCCTTGCCCTTTTCCAACTGTGAGAGCCGTTCGACCTCTGCGTTGAGGCGTTCGATCTCTGCATCTTTCTCTTCCTTGACCGATTTGAGTTGAGACTGATACTTCTGCTCCAGTTCGGCCATGGAGACCGCTTTCTTGGCCTTTGAAAAGGTCTTGCCAAAATCTGGATGTGCTTCCAGCCCTGCGATGATGTCCTGATCCTCGGTCACGAATACCCCTTTATTGAACTGGACGTACGCGCCCGGAGACTGGATCTTCTCGCCGTTCACGATCGAGGTGATCGTCTTTTTGAGATTGATCCGCAGGTTGGAATACTGCAGAGCGACATACGAGGCCTTTTTGGTCTCAGGTGCCTTCACTTCTGCCTTCACGGTTCCAACCGGAGGCTGTGAAGTGACGGTTCCTTTCGTGGGCTTGGCTTTGTTCGCTCCCTTTTTTGCTGACATGGCTGATCCTCTGATGAGAAATAAAT
>CAYOQW010000233.1:0-2586 GCA_964406175.1 uncultured Candidatus Saccharibacteria bacterium | reverse complement strand
GCATGGAACCGCCTTTGTCATTGGTCCCGGAGGCACGGCCGCCGCCGAAAGGCTGTTGATTGACCATGGCCCCGGTCGGCTTGTCGTTGATATAGAAATTGCCGGCGGCGAAACGTAGTCTGTCCGATGCCAGCCGGACGGCAGTGCGGTCCTTGGCCATGATGCAGCCGGTCAGAGCATAGGGTGAGGTCTGATCGCACAGAGCGAGAGTCTCCTCGAACTTATTGTCCGGGTAGACATAGATTGTGAGCACCGGTCCAAATATCTCTTCGGCCATCAGTCTTGACTGCGGATCTTTGGCCACCACGATCGTGGGTCGGACGAAGTACCCCTTGGAGTCATCGCACTCACCGCCGGCGATGATGTCATAGCGGTCAGAATCGCGGGCGATCTCGATATAGCTCTTGATGTTGTCAAAGGAGCTCTGATCGATCACGGCTGACATGAAGTTCTTCAGTTCGCGGACATCACCCATGAGGATGGATTCCGTCTGATCGACGAGCGTGTCCTTGATGTCATACCACAGAGAGGACGGGATGTAGGCTCGGCTGGCTGCCGAGCATTTCTGGCCCTGGTACTCAAAGGCACCTCGGATGAGCGCGGTGATGACGGCACGTGGCTCGGCTGACGGATGCACCATGATGAAGTCTTTACCGCCAGTTTCGCCGACGAGGTGGGGATAGGACTTATACGTGCTGATATGATCTCCGACGGTTTTCCACATATGCTGGAACACGTCGGTGGAGCCGGTGAAGTGCACGCCGGCGAGGTCGGGATGGGGAAGCACGATATCACCGATGACCGAACCGCGGCTGGGAACGAAGTTAATGACTCCGTCCGGCAGGCCGGCTTCTTTGTACAACTGCATGAGGTAGTAGCTGCTGTAGACCGCGGTCGAAGCTGGTTTCCAGACGACCGTGTTGCCCATGAGGACCGCCGAGGTAGGGATATTGGCGCCGATGGCGGTGAAATTGAACGGAGTAATGCCGAAAACGAACCCTTCCAGCGGTCGGTAGTCCATGTGGTTCAGCATGCCGGGCAGGCTGTCCGGCTGGATGCCGTAGATCTGGGAAGCGAAGTAGGGATTGAATCTGAGGAAGTCGATGACTTCACAGGCAGAGTCGATCTCAGCCTGGTAGACCGTCTTGGACTGGCCGAGCATGGTGGCGGCGTTCAGGGTCGACCGGAACGGTCCGGCGAGCAGATCTGCGGCTTTGGCAAAGATGGCGGCCCGTTCTTCAAAACTGGTGTGCATCCAGGATTCTTTGGCATCGAGCGCCGATTGTATCGCTAGCTGGATCTCGCGTTCGCCGGCTTCACTGTAAGTGGCCAGCACATGCTGATGATCATGCGGCATGACGCATTGTTTCCGGCTGCTGGTCCTGATCTCATTGCCGTTCACAATGACCGGGATGTCGAGAGTGTGCTCGGACATTTCCTTCAGCTTGCGTTCGATCTGATGGCGTTCATGCGTGCCAGGCGCATAGGACAGGATAGGTTCATTGACCGGGTATTTGACGTTCAGACGAGTGTTCTCCATGGGGTTTCCTTCGGGTGATGATCTGATCAGGCTTTGAGTACTTTTTCGATGCGTGTAAGCGCCCAGTCGAGCTCGTCCTTCGTAATGACAAGCGGAGGACCCAGGCGGATGATATTGCCGTGTGTTTCCTTGGCCAGGACCCCCTGGCCCATGAGCGCCTGGCAGAAGCGTCTGGCGCCGCCGGCGGTGGGTTTCAGGACGATGCCGATCCAGAGACCTTTGCCACGGATCGTCTCGATGTAGGGGCTTTCGATCTTTTGGAGTCTCTCCAGGAGATATTCACCGAGTACTTTGGACCGTTCGACCAGTTTTTCAGCCAACAGTACGGTGATTGCAGCCCGAGCGACAGCACAAGCCAGCGGGTTGCCGCCGTAGGTCGATCCGTGATCGCCTGGCCTGAACAGGCCAAGGGTGTTTTCGCCGCCCAGGACGGCAGAAACAGGATAAAGGCCGCCGGACAGAGCTTTGCCGACGATCATGAGGTCAGGTTTCACTGCTTCATGGTCACAGGCGAACAGGGCCCCGGTGCGGCCAAAGCCGCTCTGGATCTCATCAGCTATCATGAGCACATTATGGTCGTTACAGAGCCTGCGGATATTTTTCAGGTAGCCAAGAGGCGGTACGAGCACGCCGCCTTCGCCCTGGATCGGTTCTATCAGGATAGCAGCGGTATGCTGATTGACAGCTTTTTCCATGGCTTCGATATCACCATAGGGCACGAGCACAAAGCCGGGGGTGAAGGGACCGAAGTCTTTTTTGTATGCCTGCTCAGAGGAGAAACTGATGACGGTGGTTGTGCGGCCATGGAAATTGCCATCACAGACTATTATTTCGGCTTTGTTGTGATCGATGCCTTTGATCTGGTAGCCCCATTTGCGGGCGACCTTGACCGCAGTTTCAACAGCTTCGGCACCTGAATTCATGGGCAGCATTTTTTCGAAACCGCACAGGTCGCAGAGTTCTTTCTGCAGCAGCGGCAGCTGGTCATTGCGGAAAGCACGGGAGGTGAGGGCCAGCTTCTGAGCCTGGTCGACCAGGGCTTTGAC
>CAYOQW010000232.1:0-2597 GCA_964406175.1 uncultured Candidatus Saccharibacteria bacterium | reverse complement strand
GATATACCGGTCTGGATTAGCGGACTTCAGACGCCAGTTCTATCTGTACTGACTGTACTGACTGTACTGACCGGGCTACTATGTTCATCAGCAATTCAGCAAAAGCCTGCTGAGCAGATAGATTATTTTCCAACGGTACTCGCAGATAGCAGGCTGGTCTGCCGGTGCCCGTGACCTCGAAACCAGGCGGCAGCTCGACGTGAGTCTGCATCAACTGACGCAGAAGCCGTCCTTCGTCAGTTTCCAGGGAAAATGCCGTCGCACGTAGATGATCTGCCGCTCTGACCCGCTTCATGATCGATTGCACAACGGGAGGATATTCGGGTCCTGACTCGCTCCGCTCCAACAACAGACCGGTTCGCGATCGGGGCTCTGGGTCCTCAGCTTGGATTCTATCGGCTGAGTGTCCAACTGTTATTTGGGATAGTTCCGGCCACGCACGACCAAAGAGAAAATAGAATTTTCCCCTGAGGTACTCTTCTGATCGGAAGGTGATCTGGTTATTTCTCATGGCAGCTTGCCTGTCAAAATGCAGTGAAAGCCACTTTTGAAGAAGCTCTCTTTCCGTATGGACACCATCCAGACTGACCTGAAGAGATGCTCTGGAACGAACCGGCTCCCCAGCACGCTTCTGAGCCAACGCAGACAACACAGCCTGCTCTATAGCCCGATACAGCTGTTCACGCAGACGCTCTGTTGCATGGAGCTCGGGCTCCACGGCTTGTTCATACACTTCGACAAGAGGCTTCCTCAGGACCTGTGTCAACCGATCGATAAAACTTCGGTTTTCAGGACCTCCTATGAGCAGATGGCTGAGCAGCACGCTGTGCCCTGACCTCTCTACCGGCAATTGCCAGCGTTGCATATACTGGCAGAGCGCCTCTGCCTGGATCTCGTCCCTGCAATCGATGACACCGTCACCGAATGCACGCGTGATATGGGCTTGCCAGAACGCGCGGTCGATACCCTCCATAGCGAGATCCACTTCGTTCTGATGTTCGATCGCGGCACGATGGTCCTGGGCTTTCTGCACTGCATCAGCCTGCAGTTTTGCTCTCAGCAGACCGATGGCTCTCTGATAGACAGATCTGAGTGTGTAGAATACCTGATCTGCCAAGGCACGGTCCCTGGTCTGGAAATGATCCAGGCCCACTTCCCCGCCGGCACTGCCGGCTACGCCAAAATGACCGGTCACTGCCAGCATGACGGCCCGGTCAATACCAGTTATCTGCAGACTGATGGTATTTCGGCTGATCCGGCTGGTGTCAGCAGGGATCTGACCCAGCACCCGGCTGAGGACACCCAGCCGTTCTGCTAACTGTTCAGAATCCAGAAGGCCTGCGAGTGCGATCGACAGGCTTTCAGTATCGAGAGGTGCGCGTACTGTTTCGATGACTGTCGGGGTATCACCGCTTTCTGTCGCGAAGGCCGGGGAAACGGAGCTCCCTGCTCCCGCCTCTAGCGGACCTGTCAGCGAAGACCAGTGCGCACCGGTCCATACCCAGCAGATGCCGATCCCTTTGCGTTTCTGGCCTGCGGTTATGTCACCACCATACAAAGTAGTAAGTGTCGTGATCTCCGGCTCCTCGATAGATCCCGGCACTGCCAACCCCGTGCTCTCCAGAGTGGCCTGCTCGGTCTTGGCCAGAGCATCCGTCAGCCTGTTCCACACTGCAGGACGAATATCTTCAGGCCCAGACTCAAATGGTTGATCCATACCAATATCTCCCAAAGTATCAAAAAGTATCAATTTGAAAAATAAATGGAGTTAATTGTAACAATATTATCCGATCTTGTCATTAACTTTCCCTAGACACCTCTCACCTCACTCTCTATAATCAACCCTGTCGTCTCTACCAGAGGTCCCCTGCATGGCTCACCGCATCGAAATATATGCCCGCGTTCCCGATACTAGAGCTCAGGTACTGAAGAATCGTATCCTGAGCTTTCATTTTTCAGAAAAAGATGTCTCCTCGGTCGAACTCGTCGATGTCTATACGGTAGACCAGTACCTCAGTGCGGGACAGCTCGAACAGAGTGCCTCGATCCTGGCCAATCCGGTCACCCAGACTTACTCAATAGACTCATCCAATCTGCCCAAAAAATTTGACTGGGCACTGGAGATCGGCTATCTGCCCGGCGTCACGGACAACATCGGCAACACTGCCCGCCAGTCCCTCGAAGACCTGACCCACAAGCCATTTACTGATGGCGGAGCGGTCTACTACACCCAGCTCCTGTACCTCACCGGCGTCCTCACGGACAAAGACCTGGACCGTATCGCTCAGGCCCTGATCAATCCCCTGATCCAGAGTGCCCAGATCAAGTCGGTCAAACAGTGCCTCGAGGACGGCGGCATGGGCATCACGGTGCCAAAAGTAACCATGGGTACGTGTCCCAGAACGGATATCATCAATATTTTTGTCTCTGACGCCGAGCTGGAAACCATCGGCAAAAAAGGCATCGTCGACCATTTCGAAGCGGACGGTACTCCGGTCTACCGCGGCCCGCTCGCCCTCGATGCGGCCTCCATGAACGTCATACAGAACTATTTTCACCGGGCCGAAAAACGGCAGCCCACTGATGCCGAGCTCGAA
>CAYOQW010000231.1:0-2608 GCA_964406175.1 uncultured Candidatus Saccharibacteria bacterium | reverse complement strand
ACTACAGAAAAATGAATGTTCAGTACTCACTTTATTGGCAGCGAATATTCAGAAGCAATGGTTTTTGCTCGCCATGGTTTTGGTCTCGTGCATCGGGTATCAGTTCTCAGACCAGGTCCGTACGTTCTCGGTGGCGGTCAATGCTCTCATCGCGCTCGTCATGTTCCTCATCGGGTTGAAATGCGACTGGAAAGCGATCGCCAGAGCAGCGTCAGATATCCGGGCACTTGTATTTGCTCTGTTCTTTTCGTTCGTCGTGTTCCCTCTCGTCGCTTTTGGCCTGGGAGAGATCTTTTTTGCCCATGATCGGGATATGCTGATCGGTCTGGTCGTCATCTCGTCGGTCGGGGTGACGGTTGGCTCATCCATCGTCTGGACCAGGCTTTCCCGCGGGAACGAAATCCTCAGTATCGTCCTGTCGGTCATGCTCAATATCGCCAGCTGTATCGTGGGGCCACTCATCATGTTGATCTTCCTCGGCGCCCGGGTGACCTTGCCGGTGCTTTCCATGATGGAGAGCATGACGCTTATCACCGTCGTGCCCTTGTTCCTGGCTCAGGTCGCGCGTCGGTTGATCGGTAAGCCTGTTGAGCGGCTCGTCCCCTATACCGGGCCTGGCTCCCAGATGGTGATCCTGACCATCATCATGATAGCCGTGGCACGGGCGGCTGATGTCCTCAGCTGGGTGACCGTGGTCCGTACACTACCGATCGTGATCCTGCTCCACGAGCTCATGCTGCTTATCGGGTACAAGGCTTCCAGACGAGCCGGGTTCAATCCGGGTGATGCGATCGCCATCACCTACGGCGTAGCCCAGAAAACCATGACCACCAGTCTGTTCATCACCGTCAATTATTTCACTCCGGCGGCGCTGCTTCCCTGTCTCCTCTATCACCTGGTGCAGCAGCTGACAGCCGTGTTTCTGGTCGAATGGTACAATCGGGAGATCCCTTCCCCCAAGGCGGCGGTTGGTACAGCACCTTGATCTTTTATCACAGAAAGTGCCCATGAGATCATTTATTTCAGGTCGCCGGACAGCCGGTCTGATCATCGGAGCTGCCGCTGGTGCGGTCTTGCTGGGTCTGCTGTCCTGGTTCCTGATCGCCCGCGGTGGAGGGACAGGAAAACAGATCCCGCTCCAGGCCTTTTTTACGGCGCCGGTTCAGAAGGCATCCTATCCGGTCGGGACCCCGATCCCGGTCAAGGCTGTGGCGCGCGGTCAGAAGACACTTACGCGAGCTGAGCTCTGGGTCGACGGTGCCAAGGTGGAAACCGTCGAGCTTTCGGCAGTCACCGCAAAGTTGTTTTCCTGGCGCTATACACCGGTGACACAGGGCACGCATTCTCTGACCGTTCACGCACTTGATTCCAAAGGGCACGCGGTCGTCTCTGAGATACTGGTGCTCGAAGCTACCGCGCCGGTGACCTGGACCGCCCAGGTGCCAGCAGCTGCTGGTGAGAGCCTGGGTGATGTTGCGAAGCGGTTCGGGGCGACCGAGGCCGATACGGCGGCAGTCAACCCTGGTGTAGAGACCGGTCAGCCGCTGGGCGCGGGAACGATGATCTCCATACCGGTGAAGACCGGAGCGGCCGACGAAACGCCAGTTCTTGGGGAACCCCCTGTATCTCCGCTGTCAACATCTGTGGCCGAGCCTGGTATGGTCACGGTGCCGGCCGGGGTGAGCGGCGCGTATCTGTATGCGACGGAGGATGACCATACCTGGCATCGCGTCCCCGCAGAGGAGGGCAGCATGCTTGTCCCGCAGGGTACGGAGCTGCTCGTGCCTGGTGGGCTGATCCCGTCGCTTGGTCATGAGAGCCCGGACAGGTCGCCCAGTTTCCAGACCTGGGGGTGGCTGAACGGCAAACTGACGGACCTGGGCACGGTCGCCAGCCTTCCCAATCCGACGCGGCTGGATGTCTGTGACTCCACGTATGACTGCTATGGCGATATGGGCGGTTCCTGGGTAAAGGAGACGTCTATCCCGGAGGGTGAAGCAGACCAGATGCGCAAGCTCTGGTGGTACAATCCTGACCCGCTCGTCAAGCAGGCCATCTTTCAGATCTCCCTGTTCCCCTTTGCTGACTCGACGACTCCGGCCGGGATCTATGAATCGCTTATTGATGACAAAGGTCAGTTTTCCGTCGACTTTGCTACCATATTTACGTCGCAGGACCCTTCTTCAGATCAGTTCCTGCCATCGGCCCAATTGAACATGATTCCTGAAGGGAGCACCTCCAGTACAACTTCAATGCAGGCTTTGGCAAAACTGAAGAGTTCCAGTTATTGGAAAAATAACCTTGCCACCTGGTATATCCGGGTGGTCCCGCTCATTGACGGACAGGCGGCCGGCGACCCTTCTCCGCAGGTGCAGGTGCACCAGATACCGTCAGTCCCGGCAGAAGACATCAAGATCTATACCCCTCCTGCCATCTATGACGTGACGGTCAAAGAGTTCAAGCCGATCCATTTCCCTGAACCCGGGGTCTGTCACGGGGCCATGATCCTCGATACTGACTTTACGGTCACTCAGATGGGGAAAACTACGACCTTGTTCCCGGCCGGGACGGTGCTTTGTCCGGCGCCGTATAAGGGGCAGGGTGAAAA
>CAYOQW010000230.1:0-2626 GCA_964406175.1 uncultured Candidatus Saccharibacteria bacterium | reverse complement strand
TCTATTTTGTGGACCTGCCTGGCTACGGAGGCTCAGGCATCCTGGACCCTGACACCTACAGCATTCAGATCATGGCTGATGCTCTGCAAGAGCTTCTGGAACAGCTCCCGGCGCCACCTGTGGTCATCTGTTCTCTCTCCATGGGGAGTGCTGTGGTGTGCGATATGCTGTGCCGCTACCCCGGCTGTACTGACCGTGCAGTCCTCATGGGAGCACCGGTCGTCCCGTATCGAAAGCTCGGCCCCCAGATATCGCGGGCTTTTTTGACTTTCATGGGAAACCACCCGAGATGCCAGCCACTCGGGAAACGATTGCTCGCTACACGACTCTATGGCCATCTAGTGGCCCGTTTTCTCAATATGTACCGCTATGACCGCGCACTGGTGGACCGCTGCGGGCTGACGGGCCGCAGGGCCATCAAACCCAGGACGCTCTTCGAAATGGGCAAGAGTGTCACGAACTACGATCTGGTCGGGTCTCTGGGTCGTCTGACCGTGCCGACGCGGCTGATCTATGGCCATCAGGACGGCATCGTCGATCATCAGAAGATCAGTGAGCTGGTACAGAAAAACCCTGCACTCTCGCTTGCGTATGTCGAGAATGCAGGGCATGTCGTGAGTCTGGAGAAGCCGGCGGAGACGGCCAGAATTCTCTGGTTACAGGATCAGTCTTGAGCATAGGTCATCTGCGACCGCGTGTTTGCTCGGCTTTTCTCAGCGGGCTGGTTCTATTGGTCACTTGTACGAAAAGGTCATGATTTTCCTTGCCGGTTTGTCCATTTCGATAGCGATTTCTGACCACCTGATCACGACCATTATGCTTGGCATAATAGAGTGCTTCATCAGCTTCTGCCAGTAGTGCTTTTGGTCCAAGCATATCGTCTTTTGTGAGCATGGCAGGTCCGAGCATGCGTGCCGGATCAAGACTCGACATTCCGATGCTGACCGTGACCTGCAATTTTTCATTGTGTCCTTCTGCGAGCAGGAACGGTGCCGCTGCGATGCTACGGCGAATTCTTTCTGCTATTTTTTCTGTATCCTGGATCGAAGTGTTAGGTAGAATGATGACAAATTCCTCGCCGCCTACTCTACCAAAAATATCACCAGGACGGAGTGAGCGGTTAATGCGGTCTGTAAATTGCTGGAGGACGAGGTCACCTGCTGGATGGCTATATGTATCATTTACCCCTTTGAAGTGGTCAATGTCCAGCATGAGAGCACACATCGGCGGGAGGGAGGAATCGTCCTTTTCAGCCTCTCGTGAATGGCGGGACAGCTTCAGAAATTCGATCAAGGTCCGCGAATACAGCTCCCCTCGATTCGCAATACCGGTAAGTGGATCGGTCCGGGCCGTCTGCTCGAGTTCTGTCATGGCGAATTTCAGTTCCTCCAGAGCATGTTCTTTTGCACTGAGCGACGACGCGTTCAGCTCTACATCACGGGCGTGGTCCAGGCCGGCACTTAGTCCCAGAGCAACCTGACCGACGGCTTTCTTATTTGTCGGTGTTTCAAATTTAGCATCAGCGGAATAGACCAGCAGATAGCCAAAGAGTACTGACTTGTTGGACCACAGTGGCTCGGCAATCGTACTTTCAGGCTGATGTGTCGAGACCGCTTTGTGGTTGAAGGGTATTTGTCGCATCAGATATTTCCGGAGAGAACCAGTTTTGGCATCCCGTTGCTCTGGCTGGGGAGTGGTTCCGAAGACTTCACGGTCGCTGTCAAAAAGGGTTTGCAGGACCACCGGGTGGTTTTCGATCGTATATGTTGGTCAGCTGCAACCTGAACCGTCGATGGTCAGGGTCGTAGCAAAAGTCCCATCATTCTTTTGGATGACTATTTCCGCACGGGTAAACCTAGTTAATTGTTGTAATCTGTCGAGTGCAATTTGTCCGAATTCGGCCAGGTCCGTATGAGAAAGCACATCGTTCAATAGTCGCATTCCTTCTTCGTGTACGTCAGCCCGGATCATTTTTGGTGTTTATCTGGCAAATGGCCAGGTTTTGGTAGACGTTTGATCTTTAGATGTCGTGGGTGATTATCGCCACCGGTTTCAGGAGAACCTGCTACTGGCACCGGGTAGAGCTCGAGTTGCTTCTTCAATAGGTCAATTGCGTTACTTATGCCTGGGAGAGCTTCTTCATAGTGTGCGGAATTGTTTCCAACTTCAACCACTAGCTCGAGATTTCTGAGCATTGTCGAGATATCGTCGGGATCCTCCAGAGCTTCAATATAGTTCTGGGAAGGGACGCGAACTCTGACGTATTTCGCCCGGATTCGTTCAAAGAGTTCCCGGGCTGATGTATTTTTTGCGATTACCTTCTGGACAGCTGTTTCCAATTCCACGACCTGCTGTATTTGATCTTCCAGTACCAGAAATCCCTTCTGTAAATATTTTTCCATGATCTGATGGGTGTGAATCAATACCAGTTCGAGAGCGATCATATCTTTTGAGGTTAGCTCGAATTCGATCTGTTTTTCCATTGCACTATCAAAGCTTGCCCGTGCCACTTCCTGCACGCGCATCACATAGAAATCATGGAGACTGGTCTCGATAGCAGTATTTTTTCGGATGCTTCTCCCTGGGGTAGTGTTTCCGTAGACTCATTTTCATACAGTCCTGGGCG
>CAYOQW010000229.1:2251-2637 GCA_964406175.1 uncultured Candidatus Saccharibacteria bacterium | reverse complement strand
CTGTATATGTATACCACATTTTCACAAGCACGTAAATACCTTTTGTCCTAGCGGACTTCTCTGACTTCCTGGATATCCAGTTTGATCCCAGGACCCATGGTCGCGTTGATGACTGCGGTCTGGACGTACATACCCTTGGCAGATGCCGGCTTGGCCTTCAGGATCGCACCGATCACGGCGCGCAGATTGCCCAGCAGCTGCTCCTCGGTGAAGGATACCTTGCCGATGACCGTATGAATAAGGGGGAGCTTTTCCAGCCGATATTCCACTTTACCGAGCTTCCATTCCGTGACCATTTTGCCGACTTCATTGGTAACCGTGCCGGCCTTGGGGCTGGGCATGAGGCCCTTGGTCCCGAGGATACGGCCGAGAGGACCGATCTTGGC
>CAYOQW010000229.1:0-2241 GCA_964406175.1 uncultured Candidatus Saccharibacteria bacterium | reverse complement strand
GGTCGAAATCGATCCAGCCGCCCTTGATCTTTTCGATCATGTCTTCACTGCCGACGTAGTCTGCGCCGGCCTTTTTGGCTTCTTCAACTTTTTCACCTTCGGCGATGACCAGGATCTTGACCGTTTTGCCGGTACCGTTGGGCAGGACGACCGTGCCGCGCACCTGCTGATCCGCCTTCTTGGGATCGACGCCCAGCTTGACATGCAGCTCGACGGTGCCGTCAAACTTCACAAAACTGGTTTTTTTCACGAGCGCTACAGCGTCGACCATAGAATACGATTTGTCTTTGGCTACCAGCTCACGCTTCGCCTTGTAGTTCTTGCCGTGTTTGGCTTCGCGGATACCGCTTTTGACTTTCTTTTTCTTTGCAGGCTTGGCTACTTTTGCTGTCTTCACTTCTGCGACAGCGGCTTCTTCCACTGCTTCTTTTACTTCGACCGTTTCGACGGCCGCTTCGACTGTTTTCGTTTCTTCTGTCATCTGGATGTTCCTCCATAAAAAAACTAGATATCCACCGCCGGATATCTAGTGCTCTAGATATGATGAGGCTGGTGGTACGAGCGCCGTGAAGTATCTCTCGATCACTTCCTGGCTCCCACGATGCTGCCGTATATTCCTATTTTTCGATCTCGACTCCCATACCATGAGCAGTGCCCATGATGATCTTTTCTGCACCGGCGATATCGTTGGCATTGAGGTCATTGATCTTGATATTGGCGATCTCGGTGACCTGCTGTCTGGTGAGGGTGCCGACGTACTGACGATTCGGCTGCGCCGATCCCTTGGCGATACCGATCGCCTTCTTGATCAGATTCGAAACCGGCGGGGTCTTCAGGACAAAGGTGAAGGTCCGGTCGTCATAAATAGTCACCTCTACAGGGACCACAGAACCCATTTTATCCTTGGTCTGCGCATTATACGCATTGCAGAACTCCATGAGATTCACACCCTGGGGACCCAGTGCGGTACCGACGGGAGGAGCTGGATTAGCTTTTCCGGCGTCGATATTGAGTTTGATAATAGTTTTGACTTTCTTTGCCATGCTGACCTTTTATCCGCTAATGATAGATACCTAGACTACCCGTTTGACCTGGGTAAAGCTGAGCTCCATGGGAGTCTCGCGATCGAAGACCGATACCAGTACCGTGACCTTGCCCTTGCCCTCGTCGATCTCGCTGACCTTGCCGACGAATTTGGCAAAAGGACCGGACAGGATCTCCACGCTCTCATTCAGTTCGAAGTCGAACTTGAACGCGGGAGCGTCCTTGCCCATGGTCTTCAGGATCTTGTTGACCTCAGCGTCACCGAGCGGGGTCGGTTTGTTGCCGATACCGACAAAGCCGGTAACGTTAGGTGTGTTGCGCACGACATACCAGGAATCATCATCCAGGACCATCTCCACCAGCACATAGCCGGGGAAGATCTTCTTCTTCACTTCCTTTTTCTGGCCATCCTTGAGCTCGATGGTCTTCTTGGTCGGGACCAGGATCTGGAAGATCTTTTCAGCCATATCCATGGTCTCGATCCGCTGTTCCAGATTCTGCTTCACGCGGTCTTCATAGCCGGAATACGTATGGACAACATACCAGTGGGAATTGGTCTTGTCGATCTCCTTGACCGGCAGGACCGGAGCAGCTTCGGGGACACTGATGGAGACAGCTTCCTGGGATGTGGCTTTAGCCTTCTTAGCCAACTGATACCTCATGCAAATAATACACTAATTACACGATCACACTTAACGTCTGGGCAAGGAGATAATCGAGCAGCCCGATAGCAACTCCGCTGATCAGCGTGGCGGCAATGATGATGAAAGTCAGCCGTATGGCTTCCTGACGCGTCGGCCAGGACACCTTCTTCAATTCCGATGCCGCTTCGCGGAAAAAATTCGGGGATGGAGCTGACTGCTGCTTCGTCATGTTTGCCTCTAGTATCCAAAGAGTACAGTATTGACCCACGCTAGACAAAACTGCCGTTTACTGGCAGGCCCGGTAGGCATCGAACCTACAACCTCTGGTTTTGGAGACCATTGCTCTACCAGTTGAGCTACGGACCCTCATTTCGTCTCTTTGTGCATTGAATGCTTCTGGCAGCGCTTGCAGTACTTGTCCAGCTCCATGCGTCCAGCGTCATTACGTTTGTTCTTGTACGTCACGTAATTACGCGATTTACAATCCGCGCATTCCAGTGTGATGATGACCCTGTTTCCCTTTTTTGCCATGTCTCGCTTTTCAGATTAACAT
>CAYOQW010000228.1:0-2676 GCA_964406175.1 uncultured Candidatus Saccharibacteria bacterium | reverse complement strand
ATTCAGTTTAGTGGCTTGGATGAGCGGTCTCGACCAGCTTTGGTTTCTTGCCTTTGGTGATGACGTCCTCGCTGATCACACATTCAGTGATCTCGTCCGAGAACGGCATGGTGAACATGATATCCTGCAGGATCTTTTCCACGATGGTCCGAAGAGCTCTCGCTCCGGTCTTGTATTCCTGACACTTTTTGGTAATGGCGCTGAGCGCAGCATCAGTAAAGGTCAATTTGACCCGGTCGAGCTCGAACATCTTCTGATACTGCTTGATGATCGCGTTCTTGGGCAGGGTCAGGATCGACAGGAGGTCAGCCTCGGTCAGAGGCAGGAGCGGGGTGATGACCGGAAGCCGTCCGACCAGTTCGGGGATCAGACCGAAATGCAGGAGGTCATCAGAAAAGATGTTCTCCAGCATGGCGAAATGCTCGTAATTGCTTTTGTGTTTCGGCTTGATCTCGGTCTCAAAGCCAATGCCGCCCAGGCGATGCAGTCTCTGCTCGATATGGTTCTCGATCCCTTCAAAGGCGCCGCCGCAGATGAACAGGATGTTCGTGGTATTGATCTTCAGATATTCCTGCTGGGGGTGCTTGCGTCCGCCCTGAGGCGGCACATTGGATATAGTGCCTTCGATGATCTTCAGCAGAGCCTGCTGGACGCCCTCTCCTGAGACATCGCGGGTGATCGAGGGGTTTTCGCTTTTACGGCCGATCTTGTCGATCTCATCGAGATAAATAATGCCCTGTTCGGCTCTTTTGATATCACCCTTGGCGGCGGTGATGAGCCCCAGCAGGACGTTCTCGACATCCTCCCCGACATAGCCAGCTTCAGTGAGAGAGGTCGCATCGGCGATGGAAAAGGGGACATCGAGGATCTTGGCCAGAGTCTGTGCCAGCAGCGTCTTGCCGGAGCCGGTAGGCCCGACGAGGAGGATGTTGCTCTTCTGGATATCGAGGTCCGTTTCCTTCAGTTCTTCAGCATGTTTGAGGCGTTTGTAGTGGTTGTACACGGCGACCGAGAGGGTCTTTTTGGCTTGTTCCTGGCCGATGACATAGCCGCTTAAGCGAGCATACATTTCCTTCGGGGTGGGGAGCGGGGCGGTCATCCAGTAGGGAGGCGGGGCAGCTTCTTCCGTTGGTTTTTCGATCGCTTTCTGACCCAGAGACAGGCACTGGGCGCAGATATAGGCATTGTTGCCCCTCAGCAGCGGACCGGTCGAGCTGGTGCCCTGCCCGCAGAATGAACAACGCTTATCAGAAGAGTTTTCCATGGAGAGTGAGGTTAAATGGATAAAAGGTCAGGCATGGAGCGGTGGACGTTTTTCGATGATCTTGTCGACGATGCCGTACTTGAGGGCTTCTCCGGCGCTGAGAAAGTAATTCCGGTCGCAGTCTTTTTCGATCTTCTTCAGGCTTTGCCCGGTGTGTCTGGCCAGGAGCTCGGTCATGAGCTCTTTGATCTTTAGTCCTTCACGGGTCGCTATCTCCATGTCGGATATCTGACCCTGGGCACCGCTCAGCGGCTGGTGGATCATGACGCGGGAGTGCGGCAGGGCCAGACGTTTGCCGGGAGTTCCTCCGGCGAGCAGGAGAGAAGCCATGCTGGCGGCCTGTCCCATGCAGATGGTCGAGACGTCGCAGTAGATATACTGCATGGTATCGTAGATGGCCAGACCAGCAGAGACCACACCGCCGGGAGAATTGATATAGAGGGAAATGTCTTTTTTCGGGTCTTCACTTTCCAGAAATATCAACTGTGCGGTGATGAGATTGGCATAGGTCTCAGTGATCTCCTCACCGATGAAGATAACGCGGTCCTTCAGCAAGCGGGAATAAATATCGTAGGACCGTTCGCCGGCAGGTGTTTTTTCAATGACCATTGGCACGAGGTATGACATGAGCTTTCCTTTCTGCATGAAATCAAGTGTCTATTCTGAGGTGTTGAGTTTTTAAGATCGACGTACGTCCGGCAGGCGCAACTGTGAGGTCATTGTAGTATAGAAACCGTTTTTTGTGGAGCTGTTTTCACTCCATCAGCAGTATACCAGATTTTCCGAGGTCTTTTGGAGGACTGATGCAGAGGCTACAAAAAAAAGATATACTGTCACTGCATCCATTATTGAGAGGCTGTCCGTGGAACCGACAACAAGTGTGCCTGCAGCTGGACCGGATTTTTTTGAGGAGCTTGGTCTTTCGGGGATCTCGCTTGAGGAAAAGATACAATTACTGGAAAAGGTAGAGCTGTCGGCCCGCGAGCAGGTCATCGCACTTATATTGGATCAGCTGGGTGAAAAAGACTGCCGTGATCTGGGAGATCTCATAAAAAACGGCGCACTGGAGCCAGAGATCCTGCTATTCCTGAAGGATCGGATCACTGATCTCGATGGGCTCGTCGCTGCCCGTATTCAGCGATTTAAGGATGAACTCATCGAACAGGTACAGTCGATACAGACCGATATTGGTCAGCTCAACACTGACAAAATGCCTACGGTTCAGCCGGTAGACAGGAATAAAGCCAGGGAGGAACTGCAGCGGCTGGAAAAAAAGAGCAGTCAGGCTCTGGTCCAGGGGAAATTTGATTCACTGCATGCGATCCATGAGCGCATACGGGAGTTGAAGAAATCGCTGGTCCAGTAGTGGTCAAAAGACACCTCTTTTGCGGATCTGGTGACTTAGGTTATAC
>CAYOQW010000227.1:0-2682 GCA_964406175.1 uncultured Candidatus Saccharibacteria bacterium | reverse complement strand
GTATCACTTTTTTCTTCAATGTTTCCTGGAACCGCGCCCAGACCAGCATGATGTTCAGAAGTGTCAGACCAGCGACGAACCAGAACGGGGTCGAAAAGCTGAACCAGCTCACGATATTGGGATCAGCCAGTTTGCCACCGATATAGGGACCGATGACAAAACCGACACCGAACGCCATACCGATGAGGCCGAAGTTTTTAGCTTTGCTCTTTTCATCTGAAACGTCTGCTATGGCAGACTGTGCGACCGAGATATTACCCCCGGTGAAACCATCCAACGCCCGCCCCAGGAAGAGCAGCCAGAGCTGATTGGTCATGACGCCGTAGGCGAACAGCAGATAGCCAAAGAACGTACCCGTCAGTGACAGCATGAGGATCTTTTTTCGGCCAAACCGGTCAGCCAGAGCCCCCAGGATGGGTGCCCCGAAGAACTGGGCCAACGGATAGGCTGCCAGCAGGAAGCCCAGAATGCGATACCGCCAGGGATTGCCGGGCGACATGATCAGCAGTTTTTCAGCTGGATTGAGGAACAGCGGGGTGATCACCGGGATCACCACACCGACACCCACGAGGTCAATAAATACCGTCATCAGCAGGGCCGCGAGCGACCCCTTTTTCGCTACTTTCTTTTCGTCCGTCATACTTTCTCCTTGTGCATACTGGATACTAATTTATCGATCAAGCGAGCGAGCGTACTCAGCTCCTCGGTTTCTAATGCGTCAAAAACGCTCAGACAATGTAATTTCATGATGGTTTCGATCTCAGCCGATTCTGAAACTCCGGCAACCGTGAGTGTGAGCATCCGCTCCCGCTGGTCCTGATCCACCGTTTTGGTGACCAGTCCCCTGCTCTCCAGTTCTGCGATCTTTTCAGACAATGCCGAAACTTTGGTCGACAAAGCGCGTGCAAGCGTACTGACATGGCACTCGCCCCGGGCGATACTGCCGAGGATCATGGCCTCGAGCATGAGGTCCTGGTTCCGGTGCTTGGCAAAGCTCTTGACCCTGCGGCCGAGTGCGTAGAGCTGGAAAAGAACGTTATAGGCTTGGTCTTGTTTGGTTGACATGAACGATGCCAAATAATACGGTTACCGTATTATATAATACGGTAACCGGAAGATCTGTCAAGCACCAGTTCGCAGACGTTTTGACATCTCAGCTCGCGATACTGATAATGCCGATGGGATCTGATGGTACTTACGTCAAGGGAAACCATGTATTTTGGCAGTCTGCCATTCCTCGCGACCTCGATGGCCCTGTTCGGCCTGTCGATCAGCCTGAAGAAGAACCGAACTCTGTACCCCTGGGTTCTGACCCTAGCCAGCCTGCTGATCTACTGCCTGTGGGATCGGCTCCTCGTCCTGGTCCTCGCGGCTGATCTCATCATCAGCTATCTGTTCCTGCGGCTGATGGACAGTCACCAGACGCATCGCAAGGCCCTGTTCCTGGCCGCGCTCGTGGTCAACCTCAACTTCCTCGCCTTTTTCAAATACAGCAACTTCTTCATCGATTCGCTGAATTACGCGCTCTATTCTCTCGGGCTGCACGCTTCCACCCTGACCGTCGAGATCATCGCTCCCTTAGGCATCTCGTTCTACTCGTTCCGCCTGATCTCGCTGCTCATCGACAGCTATCGCAGAGAGATCCTGCCTGCAAAGTTCAGCCAGGTCGCTGCCTACGTCAGTTTCTTCCCCCAGATCGCCTCGGGCCCGATCACCAGAGCGAGGGATTTCTTCAGAGATCTCGACGGCTCGAGCGGGTTTACCTACGACCAGAACAAAGTCATCTCGCTGCTCCTGCTGGGCCTGTTCAAGAAATTCGTCCTGGCCAATTACCTGTACCAGTTCATCGGCGGTCCGTTCGCAGTCCCCGCCAACCACACCTCGCTTGACCTGTATCTCAGCCTGTTCGTCTACGCCTGCTATCTGTACACCGATTTCAGCGGCTACTCCGACATCGCCATCGCGATCTCCGAACTACTCGGGTTCCGGACACCTGCCAATTTCAACAGCCCGTTCCGGTCGACCAATCTCTCTGAATTCTGGCAACGCTGGCACATCTCGCTGTCCTCCTGGCTGCGTGACTACCTCTATCTCCCGATCGGGGGCAATGACAAGCGATATATAACGCTGAAGTACAAAAACCAGGATTGGGCTGACGACCGCGCGAGCATCAGCGGGAACAGCTCGATCGAAGGGCGAAATCTGTTCCTCACCATGCTCATAGGCGGGTTCTGGCACGGCGCCAGCCTGAACTACCTCATCTGGGGTGGGTGGCACGGACTGGCGCTCATCATTGACCATCAGCTGAAAAGCGTCTGGAAGCAGTTCCGGCTGGTGGGCTGGTTCTTCACCGTTCACGTCGTGCTCCTGTCGTTCGTCTTTTTCAACACTCTGAGCATCACGACCGCTCTCGACTATTTCCGGGGACTTACAGCCTTCCGGTTTTCTGCCGAAAGCATCTATTCTCCGCTGCCGATCCTGCTCGTGATCCTGATCTTCGCAGGTAATTTCCTCGGGCCTGCCCTGCTTGGACGCTTCCTCAAGTACGTCAAGGACGCGCCGGTCGCCGTCAAAGTAACAGCGGTCGCGGTCGCCACCTTGATCATCTGCCTGCTGCAGCCCTCGCTCGTTCCGCCTTTTGTCTATTTCGGTTTTTGACCATGCGAAAAGACCTCCTGACCC
>CAYOQW010000226.1:0-2695 GCA_964406175.1 uncultured Candidatus Saccharibacteria bacterium | reverse complement strand
CGTGAATACATGAGCACGCTCATGGTGCTCATCGGCACCACCGTGACCATCTGGGGCCAGTTCTTCATCCAGGCTTTTGTGGTGGACAAAGGCATACCTGCCATCAAATACGGCTATCAGCGGCTGGAGATCTACATCGGTGCTTTTTTCACCGACCTGATCAGTTTCTTCATCATCGTGACCGCGGCCAATACGCTCTACATCAATAATATCGCGGCAGAGACCGCCAGCGATGCTGCCCTCGCACTCAAGCCGCTGGCTGGCGTATTTGCATCTCAACTCTTCGCCTTTGGCCTCCTGAATGCTGGACTGCTGGGCGTGAGCATCGTGACATTGGCAACAGCCTACGCGATCTGTGAAGCTTTCGGTTTTGAGTCCAAGATGGACCGCACCTGGAAGCAGGCTCCGGTGTTCTACTGGATCATCACCGTCATCATCGCCGTGAGTGCGTTCCTCGTCATGCTGCCGGGGATGCCGCTCTATGAAATCCTGATCTTTTCCAACAACGTCAACGGCGTCATTCTGCCGGTCATCATGGTCTACGTATATCAGATCGCCAATGATGCCAAGATCATGGGGCAATTCAAAAACACACGCCGTGATAACATCCTCGCTTCAGTCTCGATCGTCATCCTCACCATCGCCTCGATCAGCCTGATCGGTTTCACTCTATTCACCTGACGGGGGTTTCCCAAGTAAGGACAACGATGCTACAATGGCCTCCGACAAAAAGTCGGAGGCTGTTTCTTCTCAACCCTTCTCAGGAACTACCATGTCACAAACTATCACGATCAAACCGCATGTCGCTCTCGAACAAAGACTCAACCGCTTCCCTCAGGGAGCCCCGCCTTCCGAGACCCTGTACAGGATACTGGGCATTTTATTTTCAGAAAGAGAAGCCTCGCTGGTCGCCCGCCTCCCGGTCAAGCCGTTCACAGCCAAAAAAGCCGCGTCCATCTGGAATATGCCCTACAACGAAGCATTGCAGGTACTGGAAGGTCTCGCGGACCGCTGTCTACTGGTCGACATGGAAGTGAACGGAGACAAACAGTACATACTCCCACCACCGATGGCTGGTTTTTTCGAATTCTCCATGATGCGGCTCCGCACCGACATTGACCAGAAACTGCTTGGTGAACTGTTCTACCAGTACATGAACGTCGAAGAGGATTTCATCCGTCAACTTTTTTTGAGCACCGAAACCCGACTTGGCCGGGTATTTGTCAACGAAGAGGTCCTGCCTGCTGACCCCGCACTCGAGATCCTGGACTTCGAACGGGCGACCAATGTGATCAAAACCGCAACCCACATCGGCATCGGCACCTGTTACTGCCGACACAAGATGCAACATGTTGGAAAAAACTGCGACGCCCCCATGGATATCTGTATGACCTTTAACAATGTAGCCTCATCGCTGACCCGCCATGGCTATGCCCGCCAGGTCGAGGCCAGTGAATGCACTGAGATCCTGCACCAGGCGTACGAGGCCAACCTCGTCCAGTTCGGTGAAAACATTCAAAAAGGTGTCTCGTTCATCTGCAACTGCTGCGGCTGCTGCTGTGAAGGCCTGGTGGCTGCCCGCAAATTCGGCAGTCTCCGTCCGGTCGCGACCTCCAGCTTCGTCCCGGAACTCAATGCTGACAGCTGTACAGGCTGTGGCAAGTGTGCCAGGGTCTGTCCTGTCGAAGCTATCAGCATGGTCCCAGTCTCGGACAGTAAGAAGAAATTGCCGGAGGTCGATGAAAGCATCTGCCTGGGCTGCGGCGTCTGTGCCCGTGCCTGTCCGACCCAGGCGTTGTCGCTGAAGAAGCATGGCCGCAAGATCATCACCCCGGTCAATTCGGTACACAAGACCGTACTGATCGCAATAGAAAGAGGCATGCTCCAGGAACTGATCTTTGACAACAAAGCCCTCTTCAGCCATCGTGCCATGGCCGCCATCCTCGGAGCCATTCTGAAAATGCCGCCGGTCAAACAGATCATGGCGAGCCGACAGATGAAGTCAGTATATCTGGTGCGGCTGATCGAACGCATGAGCAAACCAGCAATTGTGACCACCGGTTGACGCAGGTCTGTTTCTCGGCTACTCTATGCAGGTGTTAAAAAAGCGTTGGACTGCTGATGGTGAACCTGGGGCTAAGGTCAGCATTCCAACTCAATACCTCGCTCTGCAGGACGTTCAAAAGCAGAGCACGACCTTGTGCTAGACAGTGTGCATGGAGAGGTGCCGGAGTGGTCGAACGGGCTTGCCTGGAAAGCAAGTGTGCCCGTAAGGGTACCTCGGGTTCGAATCCCGACCTCTCCGCCACATTGACAAATCAGTGCTTTTTGACAGATTTTGCAGGTAGGAAAAGGGCTTACGATAGCGCGCTGACGCCACTTTCCCATCAGTGATACTCAAGTTCCAAAGTAGACCGGAGAGCAAATCCTGCCTCACGAGGTCATCACCGTCCAAAAACATCTCCGCGGCATTACAGCTGCGGTTTTTTATTTCCCGCACGAGTTCCAAAGTATTTTCCACCCTGTCCGGATCGACACCCTTGAACTGCTTTTCAAGGGTCTTTTTTTGTCCCTTGATCTCCGCTTCCTTGCTTTTGTAGGTGTCGAAGTCGATCCGTTCTTCCAGCTTCATATCGAGCAGGTTTGACAGTTTCCTGTCCACGCGCACCAATTCCTCGGTAATACTGGCCTGAAA